>JAUNUZ010000234.1:1985-4605 GCA_030537915.1 Micrococcales bacterium | reverse complement strand
CAACAGCGGCTCGGTGTAGCCCGACGGCTGGGTCAACCCCTCGAAGGCAAGGTCTCGCGCGGCGCGGAAGGCCTCACCGTCGAAGCCCGGTGCCATGGGCAGATAGTCGGGGTCGTCCGCGTTCTGCTCGTCGACCTTAGCGGCCATCCGGCGGAACGAATCCTCCACCAACTCGGGCGTCACGACGCCGTGGCACATCCAGTTGGCGACGTGTTGTGAGCTGATCCGGCAGGTGGCGCGATCCTCCATGAGCGCGGTGCCCGTGATGTCGGGGACCTTGGAGCAGCCCACGCCGGCATCGACCCAGCGCACGACATACCCCAGGATGCTCTGGACGTTGTTGTCGACTTCGTCGCGACGATCCTGCTCGGACCATTCGTCGGGGTCGCCGAGCGGGATGGTCAGCAGTTCGTGCAGGGTCGAACGGCGCCCCCCGGCGAGCTCCTCCTGCACCGCAAGCACGTCGACGTCGTGGTAATGCAACGCGTGCAGGGTCGCTGCCGTGGGGGAGGGCACCCAGGCGGTGTTGGCGCCGGCCTTGGGATGACCGGACTTCTCCGCCAGCATTTCCGCCATGTTGTCCGGCGCGGCCCACATGCCCTTGCCGATCTGGGCGCGGCCGCGCAGGCCGCACTCGAGGCCGATGTCGACGTTCTGGTCCTCGTACGCCTTGATCCAGGGCTGGTCCTTCATGTCGGCCTTGCGGACCATCGGCCCGGCCAGCATCGAGGTGTGTATCTCGTCGCCGGTGCGGTCGAGGAAGCCGGTGTTGATGAAGACGAGCCGCTGTGTCGCCTCCGCGATGGCGGCCTTGAGGTTGGCCGACGTGCGACGCTCCTCGTCCATGATCCCGACCTTGATGGTGTTCGGCTCGAGCCCGAGGGCCTGCTCGACCCGGCCGAAAAGGTCGACGGTCAGGGCGACCTCGTCCGGCCCGTGCATTTTGGGCTTGACGACGTAGACGGAGCCGGCGCGAGAGTTGCCGCTAGGCCGCTGTCCCCGCAGGTCGTGGACGCTGCCCAGGCCAGTCATCAGGGCGTCCAGGAATCCCTCCGAGACGGATTGGCCATCGGAGTGCAGGACAGCGTCCGTGTCCATGAGGTGCCCCACCTGACGGATGAAGAGCAGCGCGCGACCAGGCAACGTCACCGTCGAGCCGTCCACCGAGGTGTAAGTGCGGTCCTCGTTGAGGCGCCGGGTGAACGTCTTGCCGCCCTTGGTGACCTCCTCCGCGAGCGTGGACTTCATGAGGCCCAGCCAGTTGCGGTAGCCCACGACCTTGTCCGCCGCGTCGACCAAGGCGACGGAGTCCTCCATGTCCATGATCGTCGTCGTCGCCGATTCGAGAAGCAGGTCCTTGACACCGGCACCGTCAGTCGCACCGACCCGGTCGTCGCGATCGATCTGAATCTCGACATGCAGGCCGTGGTTGACGAGCAGCAGCGCCTGCGGCGAGTCGGGCTGGCCCCGGTAGCCGACGAACTGAGCCGGGTCGGCCAGTTGGCTGCTGCCCTGCGCCAGGTCCACAACGAGTCCCTCGCCCCGGACCGCGTAACGTTGAGCGTCCGCGTGCGAGCCGCTCTGCAGCGGGAAGGTCGCGTCGAGGAAGGCGCGTGCCCGGCGGATGACCTCGGCGGCGCGCGTCGTGTTGAACTGCTTGCCGATTGCCAGGTCGCCCTCTTGCGAGACGGCGTCGGTGCCGTAGAGCGCGTCGTAGAGGGAGCCCCACCGGGCATTGGCGGCGTTGATCGCGAAACGGGCGTTCGAGATCGGGACGACGAGCTGAGGCCCGGGCTGCTCGGCGATCTCGGGGTCGACGTTCTGCGTCGTCACCGTGACCTCGGCGGGCTCGGGGAGCAGGTAGCCGATGGACTGCAGGAACTCCTCGTAGGGGTTCTGGTCGACTCGGCCCGGGTTGTCGCGGTGGTAGGCGTCGATCTGCCGCTGCATCTGCTCGCGCCTGGCAAGCAGCTCGCGGCGGCGCGGTCCGAGCTCCTCGACGATGGATTCAGCCCCGGACCAGAACGCCTCTTCGTCGACGCCCGATCCGGGCAGGGCCTCATCGCGCACGAAGTCGTGCAGCTCCTTCGCGACGCTGAGGTTGCCTACCTGTACCCGTGACGACATAGTCAGACCTCTTCCTAAGATTTCCGCATCATGAAAAACGACTACTGCTTACTGAAAGTATGGACCACCTTGGGAGGTGTCTACCAGCTAGGGAGCGGCGAGTGTGCACCGTCCCTGCGTCGCCGGCCGCGAGCTTGGCCAGTGAGGCCGAGGTGGCCCGCGTCAGGAGGCCGAGCCACCTGGGCGCCAGCAATACGGTACAGATCGCAGCCCGCGGCTTCATCGAATCTGCCGCTGAGGCGCGCTTTGCCGGAATTCTCTTGGGCGCCAAGCTGCCCCGAACCCCACCCCGCGCCTAGGGTGACGAGCACCCAATGCTGAGCGAGGAGCTGTGGTGATCCTGCCTCGCCGCTCGCTGCGTCTCACCTGCGCAGCCGCTCTCACGATCTCCACCCTGACCCCGGAGCAGTCCGCCGGCGCTGCGCTCGCCCCTCACCCGGACCCCGCTGGCAGCCCAGCCGGCACGATGAAGCCCACTCCCGACGGCGCGTGG
>JAUNUZ010000234.1:0-1885 GCA_030537915.1 Micrococcales bacterium | reverse complement strand
GGACCCCGCTGGCAGCCCAGCCGGCACGATGAAGCCCACTCCCGACGGCGCGTGGGCGCGCACGTCGCTGCGCAAACAGCCCACCCGCGAACGGTTCTACTTCGTCATGGCCGATCGATTCGCGCCGCTGCTCGGGGCGCGCAGCGCGGTGACGTCGGATAGCCCAGGAAGGGTGACGCTCGCCGTGCCCGCCTTGTCGAGTGTCGGGTTCAAGGCGGACCAGCGCGTCAATCGCCACGGGTCCGCGCCGCGGGTGCGCCTGGACCGGGCGTGGCCGCAGATCGCCGACGGGCGCACCCGCGTCCATGCGATCGTCGCGGCGGATCGCTTCGTGCAGCCACCTTCCTCGTTCGCCCGGTGGGCGGCCGGGGGAGCAACTCCTGGACCAACCTGGGCACCGACGACCATGTTCCCTACCGTGTGTTCGCGGACACCTCACGGTGGACGAAGGTGACCAAGGTGGAGTACCGCGTCGTCGTCGAGGATGAAGCGGCTCGCGTCCGGGCGGCCTCGGCCAGGGCGAGCACACCCTGAGCTGAGGCGGGGGACCTTCCCAGCGGCCGTCGGGTGATGATTTTTCGGAGCTCTGGTCCGGGGTCACTCGTCGCCGCGGACCGTGAAGGAACGCAGGCGATCACCTGTGAGCCAGATGCCACCGATGGTGACGACGAGCGCTGCGCCGAGCGCGTACGCCAGCGAGAGCTCCGGCCCCGTGATCCCCTCGTGCAAGGCGGTCGCGGCACGAAGCCCCCACTGCCGCACACTGACCCACGCAATCCCGGCCAGCAGCCCGCCGAGCAGACCTTCCCACATGAGGACGAAGAGCAGCCCGACGACGACTGCGTGCCGGGTCAGCGCCGAGAGCGCCAGGAAGAGCGCGCAGTAGGTCGTGCCGGCCACTGCCGCGGCGACGCCCCAGGCCAGCGCCCGACGCGTCGCGCCGCCGTCGATGAGCATCGCAACCCCCCACAGCGGTAGCGCGCCGACGAGGATCGTAGCTGCCCACGCGACGACGTACTTGCTCATCGCCACGACATACCTGTTCACGGGCTTGGCCAAGAGGTAGACGATCGAGCCGTCATCGATCTCCGGGCCGAGCACCGACGACGTCGCCAACAGGGCAACAAGCGGCAGCAGCACCGGGTAGCCGAGGCTGCTGAGCACCTGGCCGCTGGACGCTCCCGGCGCGAAGACGCGCAGCCCCACCGCGAGCGCGATGAGGCACGCGGGCAGCGCGAGCAGCGTCCAGACTCGGCGCTGCCCGACGAGCGCCTGGACGGCGAGCGCGGAAATCGTCACGTTCATGAGGCCACCAGGTAGGCGAAGACCGACTCCAGCGATTCATCGGTCGGCACGAGTTCGTGGATGGTGATGCCCGCCTCGCGCGCCCAACCCGGCAACCCCGCCGCGAAGGCGCCCAGGTCGCTGACCTGCACCTCGAGACCACCGCGCGGCGCGACCGCGACCGACCGCACGCACTGCGCACCGATGAGGGTCGCCGCGAGTCGGCGGTTGTCGCTGCTCGTGACGATGTAATGGACCGGCCGGTCCGTCATGAGCCGCCGGATCGCCGTGAAGTCCCCCGAGGCAGCGTGCCGGCCGGAGACGAGCACCTCGATATGCCGAGCCAGCTGCTCGACCTCCTCCAGGATGTGGGAGCTGAAGAGCACCGTGCGGCCCTGCTCGCCCATGGCGTGCAGCAGCCGCATGAGGTGCGCACGCTGGCGCGGATCGACCCCGTTGAACGGCTCGTCCAACAGGAGCACCTGCGGGTCGTGCACGAGTGCGGCCGCAAGCTTGATGCGCTGGCGCATGCCCTTGGAGTAGGTGCCGATCCGGCGGTCGGCCGGCTCGACCATCTCGACCGTCGTCAAGGCCCGCTGGG
>JAUNUZ010000233.1 GCA_030537915.1 Micrococcales bacterium | reverse complement strand
CGACAGCCGCGGCCCGGACCACCTCCGGGTGCCCGCCGACACGATCGTCCTCGCGCCCGGCACCGAGCCGGCGCGTCCGCCGCACGTCGAGTTCGCCGAGGGGCGGGTCGTCGACTCCGACGGGATCCTCGACCTGGAGAAGGTGCCCGGGTCGATGGTCGTCGTGGGGGCGGGTGTCATCGGCATCGAGTACGCCTCGATGTTCGCTGCGCTCGGCACGCGGGTGACGGTCGTCGATCAGCGCCCGAGCATGCTGGAGTTCTGCGACGAGGAGATTGTCGAGTCGCTGCGCTTCCACCTGCGCGACCTGGCCGTCTCCTTCCGCTTCGGTGAACAGGTCGAGCGGGTGCAAGTCACCGAGTTCGGCACCGTAACCTCCCTGCAGAGCGGCAAGCGCATCCCGGCCGAGACCGTCATGTATTCGGCTGGGCGGCAAGGCGCGACCGCAAGTCTCGACCTAGACAACGCCGGCCTGCGGGCCGACGAGCGCGGCCGAATCGCCGTCGATGAGTCCTTCCGCACCACCGTGTCGCACATCTACGCCGTCGGTGACGTCATCGGCTTCCCGGCGCTGGCTGCGACCTCGATGGAGCAGGGGCGGCTCGCCGCGCTACACGCGATGGGCCAGCCAGCGCGGGAGATGACGGGGCTCCAGCCGATCGGGATCTACACGATCCCTGAGATCTCCTTCGTCGGGAAGACCGAGAGCGAGCTGACGAGCTCGGCGATCCCCTACGAGATCGGCCTATCCCGGTACCGGGAACTGGCGCGCGGTCAGATCGTCGGCGACAGCTACGGCATGCTCAAGCTCATCGTCCACGCGCAGACCCGCGAGATCCTCGGCGTCCACGTCTTCGGCACGGGCGCTACGGATCTCGTGCATATCGGGCAGGCCGTGATGGGCTGCGGCGGCACCATCGACTTCCTCGTCGACACGGTCTTCAACTACCCGACGCTCTCCGAGGCCTACAAGGTGGCTGCTCTGGACGCGACGAACAAGCTGGGCGCGTTGGCCCGACACCTCGGCGAAGACGCCGACCGCCCCCACCTTGCGTCGCTGAGCACGCAGTCACCGCAGGAGCAGCGGGATGAGCACGAGGGCGCTCGGCCGGTCTCGCCCGAGCGGGCAGAGCCCAAGCCGCAGGGAGCAGGACCGCAACCGGGGCCGTCCGAGGCCTCCTGACCGACCCGGCTGGTACGCGAGGCGGTGCGTCACCACGGTATGCCTCAACGTCGCGTCGTCGCAGCGGAGCAGCACTGCGAGACCCGAACAGCACCGAGGTGGTCAGGGCCGCACCCTAGCGGCGCGCCTCGCCTGCACCGCGGCCGCGCGACGAGACAGCGGCTGACAGCGGGGGCACCAGAAGAGGTTGCGAGTCGCCAGCACGGTCGTCTTGATCGGGGTTTGGCAGACATGGCACGGCAGCCCCGCGCGACGGTAGACGTATACCTCCCCACCGTGGCGGTCGACACGGGGAGCCCGGCCGGTGAGCACCGGGTCGTCCTGCGGTCGGACGCTGTCGATGCGACCGTGCTTCATGGCATACGTCATGAGCTCGACGAGATCGACCCACAATGCGTCGAATTCGCTTCGCTTCAGTGCGATCCCGGGCATCATCGGATCCAGTCCGGCGCGGTGCAGCGACTCGGCTCGGAAGATATTGCCGACACCGGCAAAACACTTCTGATCCATAAGCAGGACGGCGATCGGGTGCCGCGACTTGCGCACCCGCTCCCACGCCCGGCTCGGGTCGGCGTCCGGGCGCAGTGGATCGGGGCCCAGCCGCGCGATCACCGCGCCCCGGCCATCCGCGTCGATGAGTTCGCAGATCGCGGGGCCCGTGAGGTCGAGCCAGGCGTCGTCGTTCTCGAGCCGCCAGCGCACCGCGCCGACGACCGGCCGCAGCAGGGTGTCGGACTCGCCGGGCAACTGCGCCACCTCGTCGCCGAGATCCTCGACCCCCTGGGTTCGATGCAGCCTCGTCTTGCCGGCCATGCCCAGGTGCACGTGGACGATATCGAGTCCGAAGTGGCAGAAGAGGTGCTTGCCGAAGGCCTCGGCCTCCTCCAGCACCCGCCCGTCGATGAGGGTCGCTTCGGCGCTGAACCGGCCTTGCGGGCTCGTGCTGCGGGAGCTTCGACCCGCGAAGTTCTCGGCGTAGGCGCCAGCCATCCGGTGCGTGATGTGCCCCTCAGGCATGAGCGGGCTCAGCGATCGGATCGGGCGCGAGGTGGGCGAGCATCGGCTCATCGTAGGCGAGCGGTCGACCCCCCGTCGGGGACGGGCCGCCGCGTGCCTGGGCTTGGATGGTCGGGTTCAGAGCACGACGAAGAGGCCGTTGCCCTGCTTGACGATGTCGCCCGCAACCGGCAAAGGATCGCCGACCTTCGTGGCGTTAGTGACGATGATCGGCGTCGTCAGCTTGTAGCCCGCAGCCTCGATGATGGCCGGGTCGAAGCGCATGAGCGGGGTGCCTGCCTGAACGATGTCGCCCTTCTCCACGAGAGTCTCGAAACCCTCGCCCTTGAGCTTGACCGTGTCGAGCCCGACGTGGACGAGCAGCTCGACGCCCGTGTCGGACTTGATGCCGATCGCGTGCTTGGTGCGGAAGACCAGGATGACTTCGCCGTCGACGGGCGAGACGAGGAGTTGACTCGCGGTGCGGGTGGGGCGAATGGCCAGGCCGGGGCCGACCATGCCCGCGGCGAAAGCCTTGTCCTCGACCGCCGAGAGCGGGATGACCTCGCCGGCCAGCGGTGCGCGCACGACGGTCGGGACGCGGGCGGGGGCCGCCGACACCTCCGCTGCCGCTGCCTGCGAAGCGTCGAGGTCGACCTCGACCGGGTTCTGAAGGTAGGCGCGCAGGGCATTGGCGACCGCGGTGGCACGGGGCCCGTAGATGACCTGGACGCCGCGACCGGACGTGACGATGCCGACGGGGTTCGCCCACTTGAGCACGTCCTCGTCGACGAGCGAGCCGTTCTTGACCTCAACCCGCAGACGGGTGATGCAGTTGTCGACATCGGTGATGTTGCCCAGCCCGCCCAGACCCTTGACGATCGTCGCGGCCAGAACTGCGTCCTTCTCGGCCTTCGTGGACACTTGGTCTTTCACAGGAGCTCCGTACCGACAGGCATCATGGCAATCGCAACTTATGTGCTCCGTCCGTGCGGCAGATAGGTGAGCATGTCTCGGTTCGATACCGATTCGTTACTGGCGACCTGGTTGAGGTCACGCCGGTCGGTTCGATGGGAGGGGTAGCGATGTCAGGACAGCTCATGGACGGGATCGAGCGTCGAACAGTGCCGACGGAGCGGGTGTCGGTCAACGTCCTGGAGTGTCCGGGTGAGGGCGACGTGCCGGTCGTTTTCGTGCACGGCAACTGTTCGTCAAGCCTCTTCTGGCAACCCACGATGCTCGCCATGCCGCAGCACTCCTACGCCATCGATCTGCGCGGCTTCGGTGATTCGCAGATCGCTCCGGCCGATGCGACGCGGGGCTTGCGAGACTTCTCGGACGACGTCGCGGCCACGGTGGACGCCCTTGAGGTGCGCAAAGCCCACTTCGTCGGGTGGAGCATGGGCGGTGGGGTCGTAAAGCAGCTGCTGATAGACCGGCCCGAGCTCGTTGCGAGCCTGACCCTCGTCGCTCCCGTGTCCCCCTACGGATTCGGAGGGACCTCGGCTGACGGGCGTCTGCTCTCGGATGGTGCCGGGACGGGCGGCGGCGGCGCGCACCCGGACTTCGTCAAGCGCCTCGGCGAGAAGGACCTGTCGGACGACGCATCGAGCAGCCCACGCAACGTCTTCCGCGGTGTCTATGTCGCGCCCGGCCATTCCAGCGAGTACGAGGACCTATGGACGCAGTCGATGGTCTCGACGGCAGTCGGTGCGGACAACTACCCGGGCGACCTGCGTCCTTCGCAGAACTGGCCGGGCTTCGCGGCCGGGGACCGCGGAGTGCTCAACGCGATGGCGCCGGTTCACTGCAATCTCACAGGCATCGTCGACTCCGTCGACAAGCCGCCGATCCTCTGGGTCCGCGGGGATGCCGACGCGATCGTCTCGGACGCCTCGATTCTCGACCTCAACCGTCTCGGTCAGCTGGGTGTCATCCCGGACTGGCCAGGTGAAAAGGTCGCGCCGCCGCAGCCGATGATCGCCCAGACGCGGGAGGTCCTCGACCGCTACCGGACAGCCGGCGGCGCGTACCGCGAGGTCGTCCTGGCCGGTGTCGGCCATTCTCCGCATCTGGAGCAGCCCGAGGCTTTCCGGGATGCGCTGCGCGACCACCTCGCCTGACGCCGGCGACGCGCCCAGGGCGCCTCAGGGCTGGCCCGGCTCCGAATCGAGCCCATCCTCCCGACGCAGGTGCCCGCGATCGGCGGCCGAGGTGTGGGGCCTATCGTCGCCGGCTACCGGCGCGTCGCGGAAGTCGGTGCGGTTGCCGGATTCCGGCGCGGGGTCACCGTCGTCGAGGCGTTCGGTGCGCCCCGCAAACGCGCGATCGGCGGCCGTCGGTGACGCCTGGTCCACCTCGCGCGGCACGTCAGGCCCACCTGCCTCGTCGCCATGCCGATCATTGTGCGGCGAGCGGCCCGGCACT
>JAUNUZ010000232.1 GCA_030537915.1 Micrococcales bacterium | reverse complement strand
GGTTCTGGGGGGCGAACATTATCTGGCAAAATTGTCGTCCCGGGGGGGGGCGGGCCCGCCCGCCCACCCACCTCACGTGTTGTGTGAGGGCAGTGGTCGGCAGTGGACGGGTGACGCGCAATCCACAGCAGTCACCGGGCCCGCGGGAATGCCTGGCCTCGTCCGCCCAGGCAGCCGGTTCGCCGGCATCCCGCGGGTCTTGCGCTGCCTCTGGCCAGCGGCGCGCACGACACTGAACGCATGGATGCACAGTCACCGACCACGCGCCGCACTCCTGTGACAGGGGTCTTCGTCGGGCTCGCGACGCTGGACCTCATCCAGCACGTGCATCAGCTCCCGAGGCCCAACGCCAAGGCGACCGCCAGCTGGCAGGAGCTGGGCGGCGGGCCTGCCCTCAACGCGGCGGTGACGTTCGCAGCGCTTGGTGGGCAGGCAACGCTCGTGACCCGTCTCGGGACCGGCGTTGTGGCGAGCCTGATCCGAGCCGACCTCGAACTACACGCGGTCCACGTCCTCGACCTGGCGCAGGACTCCTACTCCCCGGCCGTCTCCGCAATCGCCGTTGAGTCCAGTAGCGGTCAGCGCCAGATCATCTCGACCGACGCCGCAGCAGTGCCGCGCCCGCTGGGCCGGCTCCCCACGCACGTCGCGGAGCTCGTCGCGAAGGCCGATGTCGCGCTCCTGGACGGACACCACCCCGACCTGGCCGCAGCTGCCCTGGCGACGCTGGCCCAAGCTCGCCCGGACGTTGATGGCTCGCGATCAAGCACCCCGAGCTCGAAGTCAGCCACCCACGTATCGCCGAAGGTGCCAGGGGAGAGCACGAATGTGGGGCATCGGTGGGGGCGAGGGCGGCCCTGCGGCCGCCGACACGGTCCGCGGGCGGTGCCGGTCGTGCTCGACGCAGGGCGGTGGAAGCCACCGATGGCCGGGCTCATCCCGGGGTGCACGGACGTCGTCTGTTCAGCCGACTTCCGCCTTGACGGCAACCTCGCCGGCGACGACCTGTTGCGCGAACTCATCGCCCGCGGCGCGGCGCTCGCCGCCGTCTGCGACGGGCCGCTGCCGATCCGCTGGCGGACCGGCAACCCGTCGTCCGACGGCCAGGTCTTAGTCCCGGTCCTGGAGCGGGCGGTCGACACCCTGGGCGCGGGCGACATCCTGCACGGCGCCTACGCCTGGGCACGCGCTGTCCAGCCTGACCCGGTCGGGCAGCCCACCAACGCCGACGCCGACGCGCACCAGGTGCAGATGCCGGCAGCCACCGCCCACCGTTGCCTGCGCTTCGCCGCTACCGTGGCATCCCTGTCCTGCCTGCACCGCGGGACGCGCGGCTGGCTCGCCGAACTCGACGCAGCTGAGCTGCCAGCTGTCTGCTGACCTGCTTCCACCCGATTGCGGGGCGCTGACCTGCCGGGCCGACCTGCCGAGGAGGACCCACGTGAGCACGACCGTGACATCGATGGAGGATCTGCTCGATCGGGCGCGCGCGCTCGCGACCTCGGGCCGCCGCGCCATTCTGGGACTCGTGGGGGCGCCGGGAGCCGGCAAGTCGACGGTCTCCAGAGCGCTGGTGCACGAGCTCGGGCCGCAGGTCGCGGTCGTGGTGCCGATGGATGGCTTCCACCTGGCCAACGAGGTGCTCAGGGACCAAGGCCTGGCCGATGTCAAGGGCAACATCTCGACCTTCGACGCCCCGGGTTACGCCGCGCTGCTGCGCCGGCTGCAGGAGCAGCGGGACGATGAGATCGTCTACGCGCCGCGCTTCGACCGCACGCTGGAGGAATCCATCGGTAGCGCGATCCGCATCGACCCCTGGATCAGTCTCGTCATCACCGAGGGCAACTATCTGCTCTGCGACGGACTGGCCTGGGAGCGCGCCCGCGCTGCCCTCACGCAGTCGTGGTTCATCCAGATCCCCCAGGACCTGCGCCTGCGCTGGCTCATCGACCGGCACATTGCCCACGGCCGCAGCCCCCAGGCCGCGCGCGAATGGGTCACGCGTTCCGACGAGGCCAATGCCCGGCTCGTCTTGCGCACCGCGGACCGCGCCGATGTCCTGGTGAATCTGCCGGTCGGTGACCTCCCTGAGCCGACAACGGGCTGACCGGACCAGATCACCGAAGACACCGGGTGTCAGCAGCCCGCCCACCGCCAGAGAGTCGCGACCTCGGTGCTTGAGCGTCGCGGACTCTGTTCCAGAGCGTCGCGACGAGAACGTTGACCACGGTCAGGCCGGCGGCGATATGCATGAGGATCGGGTTGTTCTGCCCGCGCGCCGCCTTGCCTCGGGCGATCTCGCACAGCGCGACGACCGCGAGCGCCACGACGAGCTTGACGCCTACCCACGCGTTGTTGAGCGGCTCGGCGGATCCACCCATTTCGACCGTCGCGACGAGCGCGAGGCCGAGCAGCAGCTGGATCCGAGCGCCCCACACCATGACGGTACCGATGACACCGCGGCTGATGGACAGCACGTAGCCCAGGACGATGCACGCCAGCCCCGCCCAATGGGCGAGGCCGAGGACGGTGAAGGTGACAACCATGGCAGCAGCCTACGAACCGCGGGCGCACCCTGGATCGGCGGCAGGTCGATCAGCGGCAGGGCGTCGCGGTGCACCTCAAATGAGCCGTCGATGCATCGCCCAGGCGGTCAGCTCGTGGCGTGAGGACAGCTGCAGCTTGCGCAGGACCGAGGAGACATGGGTCTCGACGGTCTTGACCGAGATGAAGAGCTCCTTGGCGACTTCCTTATACGCATAGCCGCGGGCGATGAGGCGCATGACCTCGCGCTCGCGGGCCGATAACCGGTCCAGCTCCTCGTCGATCTCGGCGACCTCGCCGGCGGCCGCGCCGAAGGCGTCGAGCACGAAACCCGCCAGCCGAGGGCTGAACACCGCGTCCCCGTCGGCGACCCGGCGGATGGCCGCGACGAGATCGTTCGGCGAAATCGTCTTGGTGACATAGCCGCGCGCGCCGGCGCGGATGACCGCGATGACGTCCTCCGCCGCATCGCTCACCGAGAGCGCGAGGAAGCGCACCGGTGATTCGGCGGAGGTGATGAGCGGGCGGCACGCCGCCAGGACGTCCGCCCCGCCCCGTCCGTCTCCCCCGGGCAGGTGTACGTCCAGGAGCACGACGTCGGGGCGTTGTGCGCGGATGACGGCAACGGCCTGCTCGACGGACGCGGCCTCCCCGACGACGTCGAGACCGTGCCCGATCTCCTCGACGAGCTCGCTCTTGACCCCGGAGCGGAACATGCGGTGATCGTCCACGAGGACGAGGCGGATGGGAGCGCTCGGGTCGGGTCGTGCCGAGGGTTTGGCGTCGGCGATCTGGTTCACGTCCGGTCCTCCTGGGGACTCACTATCGGGGTAGGGCTCGGTGCAGCGCAGGGAATGGAAGAGGGGACGGGGGCCGCGGTACCACCCATCAGGGTTGCGGTCGGCTGCACGGGCGAAGCGACGGCCTCAGCACACGTCCCGGCCCGCTCGAAGTCCGGTCCGTGCTCTCTTTCAGGGTCCGGTCCGTGGCTCGTTGCACTGTCCGGTCCGGCGTCGTGCTGCGGCTCGGAGCGATCCCCGGCGGGCGGGTCGAGCAGCGGTAGGTGAAGGGCAACCTCGGTGCCCTCCTCGAGGCGGCGGACGGTCGCGCTGCCCCCGTGGCGGCGCATCCGGCCGATGATCGACTCGCGCACTCCGAGCCGATCCGGGGCGACACCGGCCGGGTCGAAGCCCGGGCCGTGATCGCGCACGAATGCCTCCGCGACGTCGGCGCCTACCTCGACGTAGGCCGACACCGGGGGCGCCCCGTGCCGGACCGCGTTGAGCAGCCCCTCCCGCAGCGCCCGCACGAGGACCTCACCGTGCTCATCGAGTGGCCGATCTCCGGTGACGACGAGGGAGACGGGGATCCCGTGCACGTCCTCGACATCGTGGATGACCCGCGTCACCGCCGCCGCCAGGGTGTCGGCCTCCTCGGTGATCCCGCCATAGAGCCAGGCGCGCAGTTCGCGCTCCTGGGCGCGCGCGAGTCGGGCCGCCTTGGCGCCGTCCTCGGTACGCTGGATGAGCGCGAGGGTCTGCAGGACGGAATCGTGCAGGTGAGCGGCGATGTCGGCGCGTTCGGTCTCGCGGATGCGGGCCGCCTGTTCGCGCTCGTAGCGTCGCCAGAAGCCGGCCACCCACGGCGTGAGGACGAGCCCCAGCCCGGCGAGGACCGCGACCGTGGCCACGGTGACATCCCACGCCATGGCCAGCCCCTGTCCGCTGGTGAAAAGGATGACGAAGCCGACCGCCGCGAGCGCCGCCCCCGCTACGAGCCGCGGGATCACCCAGCGCCCGGCGCCGCGGCCCAACCACGCGTGACGTTCGAATGCGTCGATGTCGGACCAGGCGATGACCGCCCCGACTGCGACCGCGAGGATCGGCAGGGCGGGCCGCAGGAGCCCCGGTAGGGCCGTGTGGCCGGTCACGCCGAGGGCCCCCACCGCGACGAGGGCGGCGCCGACCAGCAGGAACTGGACCGGCAGCCGGTGCGGGTTGGCGCTGCTGTCGGTATCGGCCGGTGTGAGCACCCAGAGCAGGACGTAGGCAAGCAGCCCGATCCCGAACAGCA
>JAUNUZ010000231.1 GCA_030537915.1 Micrococcales bacterium | reverse complement strand
CGGCCTCGACGTTTCCGTCCAGCAGGATCTGCTCCCCCGGCGGCGCCAGGGGTGACACCAGGCCTGGCTCCGCGCCCGGCTCACCGGGGGTCGGCTCCGGTGCGATGGCGGCGATCTCGGGGCGAGGCACGCCCGGCACGATCGGGACCCGCGCCCGGATCGGGTACTGGCTGCCCTGGACCGTCCGTCGGTAGTACCACCAGCCGCGATAGGCCACGGGCACGCTGAGGTCGCTCTCTTGGGTGCGGGCACGGATCTCCTCGAAGATCTCGCCGCGCAGCTTGGCCAGGGGGGCGGTGACCGCGTCGGCGTAGGCGTTCTCGGCCCGCAGATGAGGCAGCACCTGCGCGTCATCCGGGTCGGCGAGCCACGCGTAGGGGTCATCCACCTCGTAGCCGTGATGACGGCGCGGGTGTGATCGATGCGTGGGCCTGGGAAACGTCGACATAGGCCCGAGCCTAGGTCGCGAATGGGTCGGATTCGCGACTCGGCCAGGCAGCGTGCGCGGCGCGCAATCGCGCAGTGACGCACGCCACGACCGCACGTCCCCGCGCGGCCCGAGCGGGCAATCAATTGATTTCACAGCGCATTTGCGGCAGCGGCCCCGATTCCCGTATTCGCGGGCACCGGCAATGCATCCATGACCTGAACACCTGACCTGGACGGCCGTATAACTGCCCATCTAATATCAAGGCGAGGGAATCGAACGCGGAGACCGGGATCGGCATTTCGAGGGGGAATGCCGGTGACGCCCGCATAGCCAGGAGCGTGGTGCACGCACCGGGGCGTCGATCGATTTGCGGGCGTCCGGGGGGACGACCCGGCGTGCGAATTGGGGGAAATTCTCAGATGGCTGCTCTTTCGGGGCATAGCGTGCTGCCCGGATCCATTCCGGACACGCACCAAGGCGAGGCGGTCTTCTTCGATCCCAGCGGTCGACGCTGGCGTCGAATGCGAGCGACGGCAGCAGTCGCCGCGGTGCTCTGCCTTCTGATCACCGGTGTCTTCTGGAACGCAGCACACCGCTCCCCGGAACGATCCGGTGACCTCGGCCCGGTGCCGACCCGCGCCGAGGCCGGGACCCAGGCCCCCGTGATCGGGACGGGCCCGCTCCAGCGGGTGCTGCGAGTCGACACGACACCCTCGAGCGCCTCGGCCGCCGGCGGCGCCCTGGGACTCGATCCGTTCACCGGCGCAACCCTGGCAACGCTCTCCCGCGAGGACCGCGCGCAGATCGGAACCGCCGGCTACGTCATTCAGCGATACGGCTATGGGCCGGGCATAAACCGCACGATCTCGCTCACCTTCGACGACGGGCCGGAACCGCAGGTCACGCCGCGGCTACTCGACGTCCTGGCCCGTGAACACGTCCCCGCGACGTTCTTCGTCGTCGGTCGCAATGTCGTGCAGGACCCCGACCTCGTGCAGCGAATGATTCGCGAGGGACACACCGTCGGTGGCCACACGATGACCCACCCGGACCTGGCCCACGAGCCATCATGGCGCGAGCACGCCGAGCTCGTCGCGACGGACCGCGTCCTGCGGCACGTCACGGGGCGCAGTGCGAGTCTTTATCGGCTGCCGTACACCTCCCCCGAGACCGCCGTAGCGCAGGAGTCGATCGAACCTCTCCTACAAGCTCAGCGGCTCGGCTTCGTGCACGCCAGTTACGACTTCGACACCCTTGACTGGCTGCACGATTCGGACCCGACCGGCACCGCGGCCGACATCCCGCTGCCGGATCTATCGACCGGCGCCAACGTGACGATGCTCCTGCACGACGCGGGCGGCCCGAACCGGTTGCGGACCGTGCAGTACGTCGAGCGGCTCGTCACCTACGCCCGCGCACACGGCTATACGTTCACGACGATGCCGCAGGCCAGCCCAGCGATCGCAGGGGCGAACGCGCCGGCCCCTACCGGGTGGGCCGACGACGCCACGGCGCTGCTGGCCCGGGTCGCCTATGACCTCCCCAAGCACGTGATGAGCATCCTCTTCGCCGTGGCGGTCACCCTGATGCTCGCCCTCGGCACGCTCAACGCCCTGCTGGCGGTGCGCCGCTACCGTCGGCGCCGCGGGTGGGCGTGGCCCCATCCAAGCCAACTGCGCGTGCCCACCTCCGTCGTCCTGGCCGCTTACAACGAGGAAACTGTCATCGCGCGGACGCTGCGTTCGGTGCTGGCCTCCGACTACCCGCTGCTTGAGATCGTGGTCGTCGACGACGGGTCGAGCGATCTCACCGCGGCGGCCGTCGAGCAGGTCGCCGCGAGCGATCCGCGCGTGCGCCTCATCCAACGCCCTAACGGTGGTAAGGCCAGCGCACTCAACCTGGGCGTAGCGGCCTCCACCGGCGAGGTCGTCGTCACCCTCGATGCCGACACGATCGTCACGCCGTCGACCATCACGAATCTCGTGCGCCACTTCGCCTTCGACACCCCCCAAACGCCCGATTCGCGCCGGGCATCGCTGGGTGCCGTCGCGGGAGTCGTTCGCGTCGGCAACCGCCGGCGCAACCTGCTGACGCGTTGGCAGGCTTTGGAATATGTCACCCAGATCGGGCTGGACCGCGCGGCCCAGGACGAGCTGGGCGCCATCTCGATCATCCCGGGTGCGTGCGCCGCGTGGCGACGCGATGCCATCCTGGGCGCCGGCGGCTACTCCAGCGCTACCCTCGCCGAGGACTGCGACCTCGCGCTCACCCTGCACCGCCAGGGTTGGCGGGTCACCCAGGACGACGAGGCGATCGCCTACACCGAGGCCCCGGAGACTGTCGATGCCTTGCTCAAGCAGCGCGAGCGCTGGACCTACGGGACGCTGCAGGCGGTCTATAAGAACCGTCGGATGATGTTCGCCGGACGGTACAAGGCGCTCGGCTGGCTCGTGCTGCCGAACTACGTCCTCTCGATCCTCATCCCGCTCGTCTTCCTGCCCTTCGTCCTCGTCATGGCGGCACTCACGCTGCAGACCGAGGGCCCGGCGCCGCTACTCACCTACTTCGGGTTCTTCCTGCTGCTCCAGTTGGGTCTCGCGGCCGTGAGCATCGCCCTTCTGCGTGAGCGCTGGGCGCACCTGCTCATGGTGCCGCTCTATCGGCTCGTCTTCGAGCCGCTGCGCGCCTACCTGCTCTACACCTGCGTGCTGCGTGCCCTTCAGGGCGGAGGTCAAGGCTGGAACAAGCTCGATCGCAGCGGCACCCTCGATGACATAGGTGACGATGAGCGCAGCGCCGTCACGCTGGCGATGTCCACCATGACCACCATGACCGCAGTGGCCATCGAGGCGGTCGAGCGCGTGACGTCCGGGGCGGCTGCCAGCGGAGCTGCCGACGGAAACGCGGACGGAGTCGCTGCGCCGGCATTGGACCCCACGCTTACGCGGTACTCGAGTGAGAAGGCGCTGTCATGACCGCGACGACCGCGTCCTGTTCGGACGCCCTCCTGGCGACCACGTCGGACCCGAGCGCAGGCCCGGTCGTCGACTCCCGCGCGCAGACGCCGACCCGGGGGCGGGATCGCTACATCGACTCCCTGCGGGTCCTAGCTCTCGCGCGCGTCCTGCTGTACCACCTATTCGGCTGGGTCTGGTTGCCGATCCTCTTCCCGTCGATGGGCATCATGTTCGCCCTCGCGGGCTCGCTCGTCGCCGCATCGCTTGATCACGAGACGCGGCACTACGGCTATGTCCTGCGCAAGCGGCTTTGGAGACTGCTGCCGCCGGTTTGGGCGGTGGGTCTCATTCTCGTGCCGATCATGGTCGCGCTCGGATGGAGCAACGGAATCACACCCGACGGCGTCAGTGAGACGCTGGACTGGGGTGCCTTTGCCTGGTGGATTGTGCCCTTCGCCGCCCCGGCCGCGAGCGCACTCGGTCAGGAATGGGTCTTCCCGCTGTGGTACCTCACGGCCTACCTTTGGCTCGTCCTGCTCTCCCCCGCCCTGCTATGGCTTTTCCGGCGCTGGCCGCGACGCATGCTCGCGCTCCCGCTGATCGTCGTCGTCATGGCGGCCGGTGGAATTATCGAACTCGACGGGCGAAGCGGCGACGTCATCCTCAACGTGACGACCTACGCCGGCTGCTGGATGCTCGGTTTCGCACATCACGACGGGGTGCTACGGCGTATGCGTCGGTGGGTCGTCCTGACCCTCGGGCTCGGCGCCGCCTCCTTCGGGTTGTGGTGGGCCTGGGCCAACCCCAGCGCCGACACGGGCGCGAACGTCTCCGACATCCCCGTCGCATCCGCCTTTTACGGCCTGGGTGTGGTGCTCATCCTCCTGCACCTCTACCTCGACATGTCATGGCTGCACCGCTTCCCGCTCCTGGACCGTGTGATCAGTGCCATGAACCGGCGCGCGATGACGATCTATCTGTGGGGCAATGTCGCGATCGCCGCGACCTGGGCGCTGGTCGAGCGGTGGCAACCACTGGCCGCGTATCTGGATTCCGGCGACCACCCGGTGGCGAGCGGCTGCCTCCTCTTCACCCTGACGAGCGTGCTGCTGGGCGTCATGGTCCTGGCCCTCGGCTGGGTCGAGGATGTCGCAGCCCGGCGCCGAGTTCGGCTTCTACCTTGATGGCCGAAGACTGTTCGAGCTGTCGGCGGGGCCTTCCAGGGTTCCGC
>JAUNUZ010000230.1 GCA_030537915.1 Micrococcales bacterium | reverse complement strand
GGGAATCGGCCCCTATGCGCTCGGGTCCGGGTGGAGCGCCGCGTGGCTGCTCGCGCCCGGGGTCGCCTGTCTGGCTGTCGCGATTGCGGCCCTGATCGCGGGCGGGCAAGCGCTGCGGCGGCTTGCGCCGCGCTTCCTCGGCCCCACCGACGCCGACCGGGTCTTCATGGCCCTGCGCCGCGAACGCGAAGCCGCCTCGGCGAACGCCTTGGCGCGCGATCTGCACGACAGCATCGGTCACTCGCTGACGGCGATGACGATCCAGGCGAGCGCGGCGCGCGTGAACCTCACCCGCGACCCGGAGCCCGATGCCGAAGCCGCGCTGCGCTGCATCGCGGCGATCGAGAACACCGGCCGGGCTGCGGTCGGCGAGCTTGACACGATGCTCGGGGTATTGCGCGGGCACCTGGCCCCCGCAGAGACGAATGTGAACCTGAGCGACCACATCGAGACCTCCCGCCGAGTCACGGGCCTCGACGCGCGCGTGCAGGTGGACCTCGACGGCCTTCCGCCCGCCGTGCGCACCGAGCTCACGCGGATCACCCAGGAAGCGCTGACCAATGCGGCCAAACACGGCGCCGGGCCGGCCCGTCTCCTGCTCACCCGGGATCCCGGCGAGCTCCGGCTCGAGGTCGCCAACCCGCTGCGAACTCAGGTGGAGGACCTGCAGTCCGGTGGTCGCGGCCTCCTCGGCGTTCGCGAGCGCGCGCTCCTCATGGGCGGTAGCGCGGACGCCGGCCCGGTGGACGGGCAGTGGCGGCTTATCGTCCGGTTGCCGATCGACCTCGGCGCCAAGGAACCATCCCGCTGTCGAAGCCCTCTGTTGGAATCCCCGTGATTCGCGTCGCCCTCGTCGACGACGACCCACTCGTGCGCGCGGGGCTGACGGCGATCCTGCGATCGCAGGCGGACCTCGAGATTGTCGGTGAGGCCGGCACCGGGGCGGAGGTCGCCGCCCTCGTGCAGACGTGCCTGCCTGACGTCATCCTCATGGACGTGCGGATGCCGGGGATGGACGGGATCGAGGCGACGCGCCGCCTCGTCGATTCCGGGGACGCCCCGGTGGTCGTGGTCATCACGACGTTCGAGCATGACGCCTACGTGCTCGAGGCGCTGCGCGCGGGGGCGCGCGGCTTCGTCCTCAAGCGCGCCCCGGTCGACCAGCTCGTCGCGGCGGTGCGGATCGCGGCGACGAGCGACGCCGTCCTCTTCCCGGCCTCGATCCGGCAGCTCGCCCAGCGACGGCCGAGTTCGCCCGCGCCGCAGTGGTTCACACGGCTCACGCAGCGGGAGCGCGATGTGCTCGACCTGCTCGCCCAAGGACACACGAACGCCGAGATCGGTGCGACCCTCTACGTCGGCGCGGAGACCATCAAGACGCACGTCGGATCGCTGCTCGCCAAGAGCGGCACCCGCGACCGCACGGCCCTGGCGATCCTCGCCCACGAGGGCGGCCTCCTACGCGACAAGCCGTAGAGACCGGCCCGGCCGGTGGAAGTGGCTGCGCGGGACCGGATCGACGTGCTGCAGCGCCAAATCACGTCGTGGCCGCCACCGCCGCCCGAGGTCACCTGGTCGGCGACGGATCGGATCATCTCGCGGCGACCCCGCTCTGCAGCGCCGCGATGATCCGCGGGCGCAGCTCGCGCGCCTCGATGACGGCGTCGACGGACCCGACCTCGACGGCCCGATGGATGCTGTGGATCGCGTCGAACTGGGCTGCGACCTCACCGATCTTCTCGGCGCGCACCGCTGCGCGCACCTCGGCCAGCTCAGCCGCGATCGGCGCGCGCTCGGCGTCCGGGGCCTGCCAGACCCGCTCTTCGAGGTCCACCACCCGGGCATCCGCGGAGGTACGCCGGGCGACGTCACCGGCGAACACGACCGCCGCCGCCGGCGCCCCGCCGATGACCGACGCAAACGAGCCCTCGACCGCGAGCACGGTCATCCGGGGATTGAGTGCCTTGGAGAAGACCACGAATGCACCACCGTGGTAGCGCGAGATGACGCAGAAGACTATCGGTCCGTCGAAATTGACGATCGCCCGTCCGATCTCGGCGCCGTACTCCAACTGCAGGTTGCGCATCGAGTCGGGCGAGCCGTCGAAGCCCGAGAGATTGGCGAGCACGACAAGGGGACGGTTGCCGCCGGCCGCGTTGATGGCCCGCGCGACCTTCTTGGACGAGCGCGGGAACAGCGTGCCGGCGGTGTAGGTGTCGGGCCCGTCGGTGGGCGGGAACCCACGTCGCGGTGTCGGCCGCGATTCGATCCCCAGCAGGCACACGGCGTGGCCGCCGATGCGGGCGTCGAAGACGACCGCCGTCTCCGCGTCCGCCATGTCGGCCCACCGCTCGAGCGTGGCGTGGTCCCGATCCGCGAGCGCACGCATCACCGTGCGAATGTCGAAGGGCTTCTTGCGGTCTGGATTCGTCACGGGCGAGAAGATGTCACGGATCGTCGTGAAGTCGCTGCCTGGGAGGACGTGCGCGGCGAGCGTGATGTCGCGATCGGCCGGGTCGCTCGTCAGTGCCTTGCGTGGCGTGCTGTCGCCGGGACCGCAGTAGGTGAAGTCGTAGTGTGCGATGAGCAGATCCCGGGCGCTCTTGAGGTCCGGGGCCCAGTACTGCGCCTGCCCGTTCGGTCCCATGACCCGGTCGTACCCGCCGATGCCGAAGTTGTCCTCGGCCGAGACTCCCCCGGAGAAGTCCAGCGACTGCTTGCCGGTGAGCACCATGGCGCTGTCCGGCGTCATGACCAGCACACCCTTGGTGTGCATGAGCATCGTCGCCTCGGCGTTCCAGTACGGCTGGGCTCCGACGTTGATGCCCGCGACGACGACGTTGATCTCGCCCCCGGCCTGCGTGAACTCGATGATCCGCTTGAGTCCGCGGGCGACCCAGTCCATGTTCTCGGTGCCGGAGTCCATCGAGATCCGAGCGCCCGCCGACAGCGCATACCACTCGACCGGCACGCCCAGGTCCTGCGCGAGATCGATCGCGGCGACGATCCGTAGGCACTCCGCCTCGGCCACCGCACCGAGCGACTTCGTCGGGTCGCCACACAGGATGACGCGGGTGATGCCGTCCGGATGGAGCTGCGTCGGCGTCCGGACGACACCGACGACGATCCCCGCCGTATTGAGCCCGGGCGCCCGGTCCGTCCGCACCAGCCGCCCGGTCGCATCGAGGTCGTGCTCGACGACCGACCCGCCCGGACCGGCGACCATCGACTGCAGCTCGTACGGATAGACCATGCCGCGCCGACGTGCCCGCACGACCTTCTGGTCGTAGTCGTCCATCGGCGTGAGCAGCTCGCTCGGCGGCGGACCCGCACTGAACTGCACCCCCGCGCCCGGCTGGTAGTAGAACCGCAGAGCCAGCGGCACGACCGTGCCGTCGCTCAGCCGCACCCGGCCCTGCGCGACGACCTCGTCGATGCCCGCCCCCGCAGTGAGCGGGGCGATCCCGCGCTGCAGCGCGGTCAGCTGGTCGAGGTCGGCGTCGATGATCGGCCAGATGTGGATCCAGACGTGGTTCATGTCCAGGGGCAGCTTCGGCGTGCCCAGCTTCGCCCGCGCGCGGCGGATGCCCTCGACGCAGTCGGCGATTGCCGCCTCTACCTGCGGCAGCAGGCTGACCCGGTCGTCGTCGCTGCGCACGACCGTGACCTCGCGCACCTGCGCCATCGCGACGAGGCGCTGGTCGGCGGCATTGTCCTTGGCGACGCCGTGGTAGATCACGACATCATCGGCGCCCTCCATCCGGGTGATCTCGAAGTCCCGCAGGCGCCAGAGGTCGAGCCGCCGCCCGACCATCGGGTGCAGTCCGCGCACGAGCAGGTCTTCGTAAAGGGCCACCTCGTGGGGGCGGAACGTGAAGTAGGCGACCGGCCGCCCCGCACCGGGGCACACCCCGACCGCGATGCGACGCACGTCCGCGGCGAACGGCATCGACGCCAGCGCGGTGACGAGCGCCAGGGACGCCGCGTCAGGGTCCTGCGGCAGCCGCGGCCAGGAGACGTAGAGGTCGACGACGGACTGCTGCCGGGGCTTGCGCGCCGCGACGAGCTCACTCAGGCTGCTCGAGAGCCGGCTCTGCGTCGTCAACTCATCGAACGTCCCCAGCGTCGCCACCAGGTGCGTCGGGCGGTCGTCGAGCACATAGTCGGCGACGGCGACCGGGCGCCCGTCGACCTGTAGGGGGATCGGCCCGTCGAGCTCGTATTCACGGTAGTGCCGCTGCGCGAGGACCTCCAGCAGCGGCTCCTGCGCGGGGATCCCGCGCTGCAGGCGCGCCGCCAGGAAACCGACGAGGCGCTCGGGGATGGCTGCCAACGCCTCCAGCCGCTCCGCGCGGTCGGGAGCGTCGGGGTCCGCGGCGAGCGCTTCGACCTCGGGGCCGACCCCGGCGAGGGCGGCGGCCCGCTGCGCGGCCGCGACCGGTTCGTCGAACCAGCGCAACCGGACGCTGCGAGCTAGGTCACCGACGGCTGGGAAGCGCAGTTGCGTCGCCATGACGACCCGGTCGAGCATCTCGCGGGCCGCTGTCGCCGCGCCGTCGGCGGGTGCCGGGTCGGCGTGCCAGCGCTGCAGGACCGCCGCGACGATGCCGAGGTCGGGCGCCGATCGCTGCT
>JAUNUZ010000229.1 GCA_030537915.1 Micrococcales bacterium | reverse complement strand
CGCGGCGCGATGAAAACTGCGGGCCGGCCCGTCGAGGCCGACCTTGTCCAGCCCTCTCGCGGCACCGGCCAAGCAGTTCGCACACTGTGCCTGCGAATGCTGGAGCTCCGCAAACCGCCGACTTCGGTCTTTGTGGGCTGATGCCCATCGGGTCTAGTTCAAGCTGTGGGGCGGAGCCTGCACGGTCCCGGGCACCGCTTGCAGGGTGGACACCAGGACCTGCTCGCGCCGCAGGAGGTGGGCGGCGAGCGCGAGCCGCTCGTCGGTGTCGGGGCAGTCGAGCAGCGCTTGCCGGTCCTCCAGCGGCAGCGCCACGAGTTCGCCGATGCGATAGGACAGGGCCGTAGCGTCACCGGGAACGCGACCCTCACCGGTCTGAGTCTGCTCGCCGAACATCCGCCGATACCCAAGCAGTCGGCTCCGCACGACGCGCGCTAATTGGGTGACCCGGTCGCCGTCGACGATGCGCTCGGGTAGCCATTCGACGCTGCCCACGTGGTAGCGGACCCCATCGCCCTCATCGTCCACGACACTGCGCAGGGCGAACCGCTGTGAGCCCACGGTCGTGATCGCGTAGCTGCCGTCGGCCTGTCGCTGGACGTCCTCGAGCACGGCGACGCACCCAACGCGATGCAGGCTGTGCACGCTGTGCGCTCCGACCTCGTGTCCGGCCCGAATGGCGACCACCCCGAAGCGGCCCGGTTGCGGCCCCGTGGTCAGTTCCGCGAGCATCGCGACATAGCGGGGCTCGAAGAGGCGCAGCGGCAGGGGCGCTCCCGGGTACAGCACCGTCCCCAGGGGGAAGAGCGGCAGGCGTGGCACGAAGCCAGGTTAGACCTTCGCCGCACGCCACGGGCCGGCCCGGCCCCGAATGCGGGACCAGGCCGGCGCGCGGAGTCTGGGGATGCTCAGCAGCTGGACTTGTAGATCGCGTCCTTGCCGGAGGTGTCCACGTTGTCCTTGTTGATGACCGTGAATCCGGTCTGGACGTTCTTGGGAGGGGTGCCCCCCTCGAGCGAGGTGACCGCCGCGTCGACGCCGAACTGCCCGATCTCGGCGGGCTGCTGCGCGACGAGCGCCTGGACGGTGCCCTCCTTGAGCGCCTTGACCTGGTTGGGGCCGGCGTCGAAGGTGACGAGCTTGACCGTGTTGGCCTTGCCGGCTTGCTTGAGGCCGGTGGCGCTGCCCTCGGCCGCGAAGAGGTTGGTGGCGAAGATACCGACGATGTCGGGATCCTTCTGCAGGGCGGCGCTGACCAGTTGTGATGCCGTCGCCGGGTCGTTGTGGGAGTACTGCACGCCCAGGTAGCTGAACTTGGAGTCCGTCTTGGCGGCGTCCTCGAAGCCCTTGACCCGCGCGTCGACCGTGGAGACACCCGGGTCGGTGGAGATCACCAGGAGCTTGCCGCCGTTGGGGTCGAGTTGCTTGATGGCGTCGAAGGCAGCCTTGCCACCGCCGACGTTGTCCGAGGCGATCGCCGAGGCAGCCAGGGAGGGATCCTTCAGCGTCGTGTCGACGAGGACGACCTTGATGCCGGCCGCTGCCGCCTGGACGAGCGGGCTCTGCATCGCGGTGACGTCGGTCGGGGCGATGAGGATGGCGTCGGGCTTGGAGGCGGTGACGGAGTCCACGATCGGCTTCTGCAGTGTCGGGTCGAACTTCTGGGGGCCCTGGGTGTTGACCTTGACGCCGAGCTTGGCGGCCTCGGCCTGCACACCGCACTGCATGCTGATGTAGAACTCGTCGCCCGCCACGCCCTGGATGAAGGACAGGTTGTACTCCTTGCTCGCCTTCGCGGGAGCGGCCACCGAGGTCGCGGAGTCCTGCGCGGGTGCGCTGGCGGAGTTCTCGGCAGCGGTGCTTCCGGTCTCGGCCGCGGGCTTGGTGGTGCTGCAGGCCGACAGCGGAAGGGCGAGGAGAGCCAGCGCGAGCGCCGCCCTCGTGGTGGTGTGACGGGACGCGATACGCGACACGGTGGACATTCCTTTCACTTGTTCCGGCGCAGCAGCGCGCGAAGGGGACTGGGCGAGCTGGCGCCGCGGAGTGCGGCCGATCGACGGGACTGGTCGATGTAGACGGCGGCAACGAGGACGGTGCCCACGGCGACGCCCTGCCAGAACGGCTGCACGCCGATGATGACGAAGCCGGCCTGCAGGACGGCTGGGATGAACAGGCCGACGACGGTGCCGAAGATCGTGCCCTCACCGCCGAAGATCGACGTCCCGCCGATGACCACGGCCGCAATGACATTGAGGTTCGTCAGGGACTGGCCGGCGATCGTCGTGGTGCCGAACTGTGCGAGCGACATGATCGCGCCGACGCCGGCGAGCAGGCCCGAGAGCGCGTAGATGAGGATGAGATGCCGGTCGACCCTGACGCCGACGCGGCGGGCGGACTCCTCGTTCGAGCCGATCGCGTACGTGTAGCGGCCGAACTTCGTCTTGTGCAGGACGATGCCGCCGAGCACGAGGATGACAAGAGCGACGAACGGCATCGAGGGGATGCCGAGGATCTTGACGTAGGTGTTGAAGTCCGTCATCACCTCCGGCACGGCACGGATGTCGATGCCGCTCGTGATGACCTGTGCCAACCCCAGGGCCACCGACAGCGAACCCAGGGTGACGATGAGCGCCGGGACCTTCGCCTTGGCGACGAGGACGCCGTTGAGCCAGCCCCAGGCGGTACCGCTCAGGGCCGCCACGAGCATTCCCAGGAGGGCGACCCCGATCCCGTCGCCGCCCGCGGCTTCCATCGCCTTAGCGGCCGCGACGCTGGCGAATACGAGTACGGACCCGATCGAAAGATCGATGCCGGAGGTGATGATGACGAAGGTCATCCCGACTCCGAGAACCGCCCAGACCGCGACATTCTGGGCGATGAGGGAGAAGTTCGACGTCGAGAGGAACTTGCTTCCTCCGGTGATCGAGAAGAAGGCGATGATGACGATGAGGACGCCGAGAATCCAGACGGATTGGGTGTTGCCGAGGCGGTGCAGCAGGCCGCCTCCGCCCTTGTTGGGGTCCTGGACGACTACGTCCTGCTCTTCGTGAGGAATGACGCTCATGCCGCGTCTCCCTTCTTGTCCAGGGCGCCTGTCATAGCACCGACGAGTTCCTCGACGGTGGTGTCGGCGGCGTTGAAGGTGGCAATGGTGGTGCCCAGGCGCATGACGTGCACGCGGTCGGCTACTTCAAGGACATGCGGCATCGAGTGCGAGATGAGCACGACCGCAATGCCCTTGGCTTTGACCCGCTTGATGCTTTCGAGGACATTCTTGGTCTGCACGACGCCGAGGGCCGCGGTGGGCTCGTCGAGGAAGACGAGCTTGTCGGCCCAGCTGATGGCGCGCGCGATAGCCACCTGTTGGCGCTGCCCACCCGACATAGACCCGATCGGTGCCGTGAAGGAGCGGACCGTGCCTCCCAGCTCGGCGAAACTCGCCTCCGCAGAGGCCCGCATCGCCTTCTCGTCCATGAAGCCGAAGTGCCCGAGGATGCCGGGGCGCGGGATCTCGCGACCGAGGAACATGTTCTGCACGGGATTGAGGTGCGGCGCTAAGGCGAGGTCCTGGTAGACAACCTCCATCCCCAGGGCAGTGGCCTGTTGCTGCGAGGTGATGTTGACCGGCTCGCCCTCGAAGAACAGCTGGCCGCTGTCCAGGGCCAGGTTGCCGGTCAGCGCCTTGACCATCGTGGACTTGCCGGCTCCGTTGTCACCGATGAGGGCGACGACCTCTCCTTCGTAGACGTCGAAGTCGGCGTTGTCCAGGGCCCGTACCTGCCCGAAACTTCGGGAGACCTTGCGAGCCTCCAGGATTGGTGTCCTCATGTGGTACCGCCTCCAATGAAAGGCTCGGCGTCGATGCTTGTCATCGCTTGGGCGTTGACAGTAGTGCATGTCAACGGGTTATGTCACCGGTGACATAATTTTGCGTTTCCGCACTGGTGCCGATGACACAGCAGCGCGTCGGGCGCATCATGTGACGATGTGCGCGCAGACGCCGCGCGGGGGGCGAATCATGTGTGTGTGTGACCTCGTGGTCGCACCGACGAATCCGCCACCGCGGCGGCGCCCAGGAGGCTCGCGATGACCACAATGCGCGACGTCGGCGCGCGGGCCGGCGTCAGCGCGAAGACCGTCTCCCGCGTGCTTCGCAACGACCGCTACGTCACCGACGAGGTGCGGGCCCGGGTCTTGGCCGCCGTGTCCGAACTGCACTACGTGCCCAGCACGCTCGCCGTGTCGTTCCGTTCGGGTCAGGACACCGCGATCGCGGTTGCGGTGCCGGATCTCACGGACCCTTTCTTCGCGGCAGCGACTCAGGCGATCGAGCTGGTCGCCCGTGACCGGGGGACCGCAGTCATCGTCTCGAGCCTGGGTTACGAGCCGGCCCGCGAGCAGGAGTCCGTGCTGGCCCTGCTCAAGCGGCAGGTTCAGGGCCTTATCTGCTGCCCGGTCTCCAGCGATCAGTCTTACCTGCAGCGCTGGCAGGAGCGGACGCCGATCGTCTTCTTCGACCGTGAGCCCCAGCGGCTCCTCGCCGACGCCGTTGTCGAGGATGACCGGGGGGGTGCCGCACGGATGACGCGCCACCTACTGGGCCACGGTCATCGGCGCATCGCCTTCCTCGGGGACAACGCCCTGCTGTCCACGGTGGCTCTGCGGC
>JAUNUZ010000228.1 GCA_030537915.1 Micrococcales bacterium | reverse complement strand
CTTCCGCGACAACCTCGCCTCACTGCGGGCGGCGGGGATCACGGTGCTCGGCATCTCGGCCGACCCCGTGGACACCCTCAAGGGCTTCGCAACCGAGAACGACCTCAACTACGACCTACTTTCCGACGCCGATTCACGGACCGCCAAGGAATGGGGCGCCTGGGGTGAGCGCACGATCAACGGCGAGACGAGCGAGGGTCCGCTGCGCTCGACCGTCACCATCGACACCGCAGGGCTCGTGCGAACGGCGGACTACGGGGTCGACGTCAAGGGCCACGTCGCGGCACTTCGCGAGCACCTGGGGGCCTGAGCAACGCCCTGGACCAGCGTCGGCGACCCCGACACTGCCGCGCCCACCGGCGGCCGGCCGGGGGGGGGCCGGACGCCGGTGGCGATATATCCGCCCCCGGACCCCAGGAAGTGCGCGGGAATCGCTTGACACGGCCAGTCGGCCTGCGTCAGATTATCCCTATTGGAATTTGTCTTCCATATAGCGGAAGTAGTTGAGGAGAGTAGATGCCCACGATCGCGGACTTCAACGCGGCCCGGCCGGAGGCCGCAGCCGCCATCCTGCGTCCCTGCCTGGACGTGGAGCGCTGGATCTCTGTCATCGTCGAAGGGCGCCCCTACCCAGCCCCGGCCGCACTCGTCGACGCCGCGCAGGCAGCCGCCCACCCGCTGACCCGGGACGAGGTGGACGCGGCCCTGGCCCACCACCCGCGCATCGGAGACCGCGCCCAGGGTGACTCCGCAGAAGCAGGTCTCTCCCGGGGGGAACAGTCAACCCTCGACCTCGACAGCGATGTCCAGACGCGCCTCGCGGCCGGCAACGCCGAATACGAGCGCCGCTTCGACCGCGTCTTCCTCATCCGCGCCGCCGGGCGCACCGCGCCGGAGATCCTCGACCAGCTCAACGCTCGTCTCGAGAACGACGACGAGACCGAGGCCGGGGTCGTCGCCCAGCAGTTGCGTGAGATCGCAGTCCTTCGACTTCAAGGAGCCGTGTCCGCATGAGCTACGTCACCGCCCACGTCCTCGACTCCGTCACCGGCCGCCCTGCCCGCGACATCGCCGTGAGCCTCGCAGGCGCCGATGGCGCCACCATCGCCCAAGCGCGCACGAACGACGACGGCCGCGTGCCCGACCTGGGCCCCGAAACCCTGGAGTCCGGCCATTACCGGATCACCTTCTCGACGGGCGAATACTTCGCCGCGCGTGAGCAGGCAACGTTCTATCCCAGCGTTACGATCGACTTCGCCGTAGATGCGCACGAGCAGCACTATCACGTCCCGCTGCTGCTCAGCCCGTTCGCTTTTTCCACCTACCGCGGTAGCTGACCCAGGAGTTGGGCACCCGCCCATCGGCCGCCGCATGCAGTGCCGTGCATTCACACCATCATTCGCCAGAATCCCACCTGGAGGCCCTCGCTATGAGCAATGTCATCCTCACCAAGAACCAGTACGGCAAGGCCGAGAACCGCGTCGTGCGCATCACCCGTGACACCGACCGTCACGAGATCGAGGACCTAAACGTCACCTCCCAGCTTCGGGGCGACTTCGTCGCCGCGCACCTGGAGGGCGACAACGGCCACGTCGTCCCGACGGACACCCAGAAGAACACGATCTTCGCCTTCGCCAAGGACGGCGTCGGTTCACCCGAGGCGTTCCTGCTGCGCCTCGCGGACCACTTCACGAGCTCCTTCGATTGGGTCAACGGTGGCCGCTGGGGCGCGGAGCAGTACGGCTGGTCTCGCATCGACGACCACGACCACTGCTTCTACCGCAGCGCGCCCGAGACCCGCACCGCGGTCGTCGTGCGCGACGGCGACGACACGACGATCATTGCCGGCTTCTACGGCCTGACGGTCCTGAAGTCGACCGAGTCCGGCTTCAAGGGCTACCCCAAGGACAAGTACACGACGCTGCAGGAGACCGGTGACCGCATCATGGCCACCGATGTCTCGACGCGCTGGCGCTACAACTCGGAGGCCGTCTCGACGGGCTTCGACTTCAACGCCGCATACGAGAGCATCAAGGCCTCGATCATGAGCAGCTTCACGGATCACTACTCCCGGGCCCTGCAGGAGACCCTCTACAAGATGGCCCAGGCCGTCATCGCCGCGCACCCCGAGGTCGAGGAGATCAAATTCTCCTGCCCCAACAAGCACCACTTCACCTCTGACCTGGCGTTCGCGGGCCTTGAGAACCCCAACGAGGTCTTCTACGCCGCGGATCGGCCCTACGGCCTCATCGAGGCCACCTTCGCCCGCGAGGACGCTAATTCGGCCGAGGGGGCCTGGGTCGGCATCGCCGGCTTCTGCTGAGCCGATCGACCCTGCACAACGCCCGGGTCCCGCCTCGCAACGCTGGTCGCGGGACCCGGCTGCTTCACCCCCTAGCTGCACTCCATCCACCGTTCCATACAGACCAAGGAGAGCTGTCAGTGTCGACAACTCAGATGACCGGCGCGAAGACGACGGCGATCCGACCCGAAGACGAGCGCCTAGGCATCGGCAAGTCCTTCGCCTACGGCGCGCAGCACGTGCTCACCATGTACGGCGGCATCATCGCGCCGCCCCTCATCGTCGGCGCTGCCGCCGGCGTACCTCAGGATCAGCTCGGTCTGCTGGTGGCCAGCTGCCTCTTCGTCGGTGGTCTCGCCACGCTCCTGCAGTCGATAGGCGTGCCGTGGTTCGGCTCGCAACTGCCGCTGGTCCAGGGCACCTCGTTCGCCAGCGTGGCGACCCTGACCGTCATCGCAACCGGCGGCGGCGGACTCCCCGCGGTCTTCGGCTCCGTCATGGCCTCGGCCGCGATCGGCCTACTCATCACCCCCTTCTTCGCGCGAGTCATCCGCTTCTTCCCACCGGTGGTCACCGGCGTCGTCATCACGACGATCGGGCTGAGCCTCATGCCGGTCGCGGCGAACTGGTCGATGGGCGGTAACGCCAAGGCCCCTGACTACGGGTCGATGTCGAACATCCTGCTCGCGCTCTTCACCCTGATCGTCGTCGTCGTCCTGAGCCGCGCGAATGTGCCCGCGATCTCTCGTCTGTCGATCCTGCTCGCAATCGTCATCGGCACGATCGGCGCCGTCGTCGTCGGCATGGCCGACTTCTCCAAGGTCGGCACCGGATCGATCTTCGCGATCCCGACGCCGTTCGCGTTCGGGGCGCCGGTCTTCACGGTCGCGGGAATCCTCTCGATGACGATCGTCGTGCTCGTCATCCTCACCGAAACGACCGCGGACATCCTCGCGGTAGGCGAGATCGTCGAAACCCCGGTCGACCGCCGACGCATCGGCGACGGTCTGCGCGCCGACATGGGCGCCTCGATCGTCGCGCCGATCTTCAACGGTTTCACCCAGAGCGCGTTCGCCCAGAACGTCGGCCTCGTCGCGATCACCGGCGTCAAGAGCCGATTCGTCGTCAGCGCCGGCGGTGGCATTCTCATCGTTCTGGGATTGCTACCCATCCTCGGCCGCGTCGTGGCCGCCATCCCGACCCCCGTCCTCGGCGGCGCCGGCCTCGTGCTCTTCGGCACCGTGGCCGCCTCCGGAATCCGGACACTGGCCAAGGTTGACTACGCGGGCAACATGAATCTCATCATCGTTGCCACTTCGATCGGCGCAGGCATCATCCCGATCGCGGCGCCGACCTTCTACAAGGACTTCCCGGTCTGGTTCGAGACGATCTTCCACTCGGGCATCAGCTCGGCGGCAGTCATGGCGGTCGTGCTCAACCTGTGGTTCAACGAGGTGAAGTTCGCCCGTCAGCGCGGCGATGCCTCGACCTTCGTCGTTGCCGATCGTTATATCGACCTCTCCGAGATCTCGGCGGTCCCATGGCTGCGCGAAGGGGACAGCATCCAGGAGGGCCGCGTCATTGATGCCGATGGCCAACCCGTGCCGTGCCGGGACAAGGACGGTAATGAGGTGCCCTTCCCCTTCGGCAAGCCGGACCACGGCCACTAGGCTGCCGGGAGACGAAAGACTTCGCCTGACCCCGGGCTCCCGCTTCGGCGCCGATGCTCGCAGCCATCGGTTGCCCAACGATTGCCCACACGTCGACACGGCCCGGCGTCGCGAGTCTGCGACGCCGGGCAGTGCTGTCGGTCCATTCCAGCACCACCGTCCCACCAGGAGCCGCTCCTATGGAAAACCCCGAGAAGCACCCGATCTACGGTCCCGACGTCGACCCCGAAGAGACCGCCGAGTGGATCGAATCGTTCGAGGGTCTCGTCTCCAGCCAGGGAGCTGACCGAGCCCGCGAGATGCTGGCGGCGCTCGGTGCCCGGGCCGCCTCGCTCGGCGTCGCCCCCGAGCCGAAGCTGACGACCGACTACGTCAATACGATCCCCGTCAGCGCCGAGCCGGCCTATCCCGGCGACGAGGAGGTCGAGCGCGTCTACAGCCGTTGGATCCGTTGGAACGCCGCGATGATCGTGCAGCGCGCCCAGCGGCCCCACCTCGGGGTCGGCGGCCACATCTCGACGTACGCCGGCGCCTCGGCCCTGTACGAGGTCGGGCAGAACCACTTCTTCAAGGGCGCGGATCACCCCGGGGGCGCAGACCAGATCTTCTTCCAGGGGCACGCCTCCCCCGGCATGTATGCCCGCGCCTTCCTGGAGGGCCGCCTGACCGAGGCCGACCTGGACAGCTTCCGCCAGGAGAAGAGCAAGAAGCACGGCGACGCCGAGCCGCTCCCC
>JAUNUZ010000227.1 GCA_030537915.1 Micrococcales bacterium | reverse complement strand
AGGAGCCCTCATGACGACCGCATCCGCCCTATTGGATCGCTACGAGCACTCTCTCTTAGGGGTCTTCGGCAGACCCAAGCTCGTGCTGGAGCGGGGAGCCGGGGACTATGTCTGGGATGTCGACGGGACCCGTTACCTTGATCTCCTCGGGGGTCTGGCCGTCAACAGCCTCGGGCACGCTCATCCCGAAGTCGCGGCGGCCATCGCAGCTCAGGCGGGCCGGCTCATGCACACCTCGAACTTCTTCACGACCCCCGGCCAGGTTGCCCTCGCCGAGCGTCTGCTGACCCTGGCGCAGGCGCCGGCCGACTCGGCGGTCTTCTTCGCCAATTCTGGGACCGAGGCGATCGAAGCCGCGATCAAGCTCGCCAGGCGGACGGGCCGGAGCGGCCTTCTCGCCACGCAGGGAGCGTTTCACGGACGCACCACCGGCGCGCTCGCGCTCACCCACAAGCCTGCGTACCGGGAGCCCTTCGCCCCCCTTCTGCCGGACGTCCTGCCGCACATTCCCTACCACGACTCGCGGGCGCTGGCCGCGGCGTTCGCCGAGCACGGGGATTCGATCGGGGCCTTCATCGTGGAACCGATTCAGGGGGAGGCCGGGGTGTTGCCCGGGGACGACTCCTACCTCCAGCTCGCGCGCGAGCTGACGACCAAGCACGGGGCCTTACTGATTGTCGACGAAATCCAGACCGGGATAGGCCGGACCGGTCGCTGGTTCGGCTTTCAGCGCGCCGGCATCACGCCCGACGCCATCACCGTCGCCAAGGGCCTGGGCGGCGGGTTCCCGATCGGCGCGCTCATCACCTTCGGCCCAGCGGTAACCGGGATGCTCACGGCCGGTCAGCACGGTACGACGTTCGGCGGCAACCCGCTTGCGTGCGCGGCGGGACTTGCGGTACTGACGGTCATCGAGCGCGATGGCGTACTCCAACACGTCCAGCAGGTCGGCGCGAAACTGCGCGACGGCGTGCTCGGGCTGCCCGGCGGTCGGGTGGCCGAGGTCCGGGGCGAGGGGCTGCTCCTCGGCATCGGTCTGACGAGTCTGACGGCACCCGCGATTGCGGCCCGCGCCCAAGACGCGGGCTACATCGTCAACGCGGTCCGTGAGGACACCATTCGGCTGGCGCCCTCCCTGCTGCTCGAGCCGGCGCACGCCGAGGATTTCCTGGGCGCCCTCCCTGGACTGCTCAGCGAGTCCTCCGAAGCCGCCGGCCCGGTGGGGGGCCAGGGCACGCCGAGCCCACCCCAGGATTGACATGACCCTGGCTCATTCGCGTACGGCGCGGCACCGCCGGATCGTCGAGCTGCTCGACAACGTCGTCCTGCGATCCCAGGCCGAGCTCCTGGCCCTGCTGGCCAAAGATGGGGTAGAGGTGACGCAAGCGACCTTGAGCCGCGACCTCGTCGAGCTCGGTGCCGTCAAGGTGCGCCATGGCCGCACACTGGTCTATGCCGTTCCCGCGGAGGGTGGGGACATGACCCCCCGCCCCGCGATCGACGGTGACGAGGTGGATGCGCGCCTGCGCCGCCTGTGCGAGGAGCTCCTCGTAGCGGCCGATCGCGCCGGAAACCTCGTCGTGCTGAGGACGCCCCCGGGAGCCGCCAATTACCTCGCCTCGGCGATCGACCGGAGCGCAGTGTCGCAGGCTGCCGGCATCGTCGGCACGATCGCCGGCGACGACACGGTGCTGGTCATCGTGGCCGACGAGGTCGGCGGGGCCGCGATCGTCCGCCGGATGCTCGCGCTGGCCGGTCGGGCAGGTGACAGACTCGCCTGCGACACCGCATCGACCGTTCAGGAGCCCAAGCCGTGAGTAGCCCTCAGCCCCCGCCCGCCGACACCCCGCTCGCCCTGTGGGGCGGAAGGTTCGCCGCAGGACCTGCGGCGGCGCTGGCAGCGCTCTCGAAGAGCACCCACTTCGACTGGCGCCTGGCGCCATATGACCTCGCCGGGTCCAGGGCCCACGCCCGCGTTCTGCACCGGGCGGGTCTTCTCGACGATGCGGGCCTCGACACGATGCTCGACGGCCTGCGCCGCCTTGGCGCAGATGTCGCATCCGGGGCCTTCGCGCCGAGTCAGGCCGACGAAGACGTGCACACCGCGCTCGAGCGCGGGCTCATCGAGCGGGCCGGTGCGGACGTGGGCGGGCGGCTGCGCGCCGGGCGCTCCCGTAACGACCAGGTCGCGACGCTCTTTCGGATGTACCTGCGCGACCACGCCCGCACGTGCTCCGGCCTCGTGCTCGACGTCGTCGACGCCCTTGTCGCCCAGGCCCAAGCCGCGGGCGAGGCGGCCATGCCAGGGCGCACGCACCTTCAGCACGCGCAGCCCGTGCTGCTCGCGCACCACCTGCTCGCGCACGCGTGGGCACTGCTGCGCGACGTCGAGCGGTGGCGTGACTGGGATATGCGGACCGCGGTGTCGCCCTACGGATCCGGGGCATTGGCGGGGAGTTCGCTCGGGCTCGATCCCGAGCGCGTCGCGGCGGATCTCGGCTTCGAGGGTGCGGTCGAGAACTCGATCGACGGCACCGCGAGCCGGGACTTCGTCGCAGAATTCTGTTTCGTCGCGGCCATGTCTGCAGTGGACGTCTCGCGGTTCGCCGAGGAGATCATCCTCTGGGCGACGAAGGAGTTCGGCTTCGCAGCGCTCGACGACGCGTTCTCGACCGGATCGAGCATCATGCCCCAGAAGAAGAACCCCGACGTCGCGGAGTTGGCCCGCGGGAAGGCAGGTCGCCTCATCGGTGATCTAGCGGGGCTCCTGGCGACGCTCAAGGCGCTCCCGCTCGCGTACAACCGCGATCTCCAGGAGGACAAGGAGCCCGTCTTCGACGCGGTCGACACCCTGCAGGTCCTGCTGCCCGCATTCGCAGGCATGGTCGCCACCCTGCGCTTCGACACCGAGCGCATGATGGCGCTCGCACCGCAAGGCTTCTCGCTCGCGACGGACGTAGCCGAGTGGCTCGTGCGCCAGGGCGTTGCCTTCCGGATCGCGCACGAGGCGGCCGGTGCATGCGTCCGCGAGTGCGAATCGCGTGACATCGAGCTGTGGGAGCTCTCGGACGAGGACCTGCGCCGGATCCACGAGTCACTGACTCCGGACGTGCGCCAGGTGCTCACGGTGCCCGGGTCGCTGGCCTCACGATCGGGCAAGGGCGGGACCGCGCCGAGTCAGGTCGCCGAGCAACTTCAGCGCGTCCGCCGGGTTGCCGCGTGGCAGCGGGACTGGGCGACGAAGCCGCTGCAGGTTCGCGACTGATCGACTCAGACGATGACGCAGCTGGCCCGGATGCCGGCGAGTTTCTTCGACCGCCCGGTACTGGAGGTGGCGCCGGACCTGCTCGGCTGTGTCATCGAGCACGCCGGCGTCTCGATCCGCCTCACCGAGGTGGAGGCGTACGACGGTGAGCGCGACCCCGGTTCGCACGCCTATCGGGGCTTGACCCCGCGGACCGAGGTGATGTTCGGACCTCCGGGCGGCCTCTACGTCTACTTCACCTACGGCATGCACTTCTGTGCGAACCTCGTGTGCGGCCCGGAGGGCACGGCATCTGCCGTGCTCATGCGGGCGGGGGAGGTGCTGGACGGCACCGTCGTCGCCCGCGAGCGACGATCCGCGCGTCGCCGACCCGAAGCCGCGCCCGTCCTCGATCGAGACCTGGCGCGGGGTCCCGCCCGGCTCGCTGTGGCCCTCGCCTTCGGACGGGAGCAGAACGGTCTCCTCCCCGTTCAGGCAGGGTGTCCGGTGGTGGTTCGACCAGGCTGTGGCACGCAGCGCCCGTCCGGCACCGCCTTCCTGGTGGGTCCGCGGGTCGGGGTGGCCGGACCGGGCGGGGACGGCACCCGCTTTCCGTGGCGGTTCTGGCTGCCGGGCGAGCCGAGCGTTTCCGCCTACCGGCCCGGGTCTCGTCGCACCCGGGCCAAAGGGCTCGACGATGCGTCCGGTGAATGAGGCAAGCTTGGGCGCAGACCTGGCGACCTGCGCCGGGCACGCAGGAGGGACGCACCCATCGTGAGCATCTTGTTCGACCAGTTGCAGTGGCGAGGCCTGGTCGCGCAGACGACCGACGAAGCCGCCCTGCGCGGGGCGCTCGACGACGGACCAATCACGGTGTATTGCGGCTTCGACCCCACCGCACCGTCGCTACATTTCGGCAACCTCGTGCAGCTGGTCCTCCTGCGACACCTGCAGAGCGCAGGGCACCACGTCATCTGCCTCGTCGGCGGCTCGACCGGGCTGATCGGCGACCCGCGTCCGACCTCCGAGCGCGCGCTCAAGACGAAGGAGCAGACTGCGCAGTGGGTGGCCGGGATCCGGCGGCAGGTCGAGCCATTCCTCCAGCTCGAAGGTGACAACCCCGCGCGTTTCGTGAACAACCTGGACTGGACGGAGCCCATCAGCGCGCTGGACTTCCGCGACATCGGCAAGCACTTCCGGGTCAACCAGATGGTCCGCAAGGAGTCGATCGCGCGCCGGCTGGAAAGCCAGGAAGGCATCTCCTACACCGAGTTCAGCTATCAGCTGCTTCAGGCCCTGGACTACCTCGAGCTGTACCGCTCCTTCGGCTGCACCCTGCAGACGGGGGGTTCGGACCAGTGGGGCAACATCACCGCCGGCGTCGACCTCGTGCACCGGGTCGAGGGGGTTGACGTCCACGCGTGGTCGACACCCCTGCTCACCGACGAGGCCGGCAACAAATTCGGCAAGTCCGAGGGCAACGCGGTGTGGCTGTCCCCGCAGATGACGAGCCCC
>JAUNUZ010000226.1 GCA_030537915.1 Micrococcales bacterium | reverse complement strand
CCTGCGGCGGGCACTGAGACGGTGAGAACTGAGACGATCAGACCTGCGACGACCGACGTCGACTGCCATCACAGCTGAAGGAGCCCCGCGTGAGCACACCCCTGGACGGCACGGTCGTCATCGACCTCTCCCGTGCCCTGGCCGGCCCTCAGGCCGGAATGATGTTGGCGGACATGGGCGCTCGCGTCATTAAGGTGGAGTCTGAGGGCGGCGACGACACGCGTCACTGGGGCCCGCCCTTCGTCGGTCCGGCCGACGAGCCGATCTCCACCTACTTCCTGTCGGCCAACCGCAACAAGGAGTCGATCACTCTCGATCTGAAGTCCCCAGAAGGCTGCGAGATGCTGACCCGCCTGACATCCCGGGCCGACGCGCTCATCGAGAACTTCCGCCCCGGCGTGCTCGATCGTCTGGGGTTCACCACTGCGCGGCTGCACGAGATCAACCCGCGCCTGGTCATCCTGTCGATCAGCGGGTTCGGTCACGACGGACCCGAGGGCGGCCGCGCGGGATACGACCAGATCGCCCAGGGTGAGGCCGGACTTATGTCGGTCACCGGGTCGGGGCCCGACGACCCGCAGCGTGTCGGTGTACCGATCGGAGACCTGCTCGCGGGCATCAACGGCGCGTTCGGTGTAGTCACCGCCCTGCTCGAGCGCGAGCGCACCGGAGTAGGTCGGGTGGTGCGCACGAGCCTGCTCGCTTCGGTCATCGGTGTGCACGCGCTGCACGGCACGGCCTACACCGTCGCGGGCAAGGTCGGTCATGCGCAGGGGAACCACCATCCCGCGATCGCGCCCTACGGGCTCTTCCAGGCCGGCGACGGCCCCGTGCAGATTGCGTGCGCGAACAACACGCTGTGGACCAGGTTCGCCATCGCCTTCGGCTTGGATCCCTTGGCCGACGGGCTGCGGACCAACGGCGAGCGGGTGGCCCATCGCGATCGCCTCGTGTCCCTCATCGACGAGGCGATTGCCTCCTGGACCATCGAGGATCTGCTCGCCAAGCTCGCCAAGCTCGGCATCCCTTCGGGCAAGGTCCGCACGATCGACGAGGTGTACGAGTGGGACCAGGTGTCCAGCCAACACCTGCTCATGCGCGTCGAGCACCCCGTGCTCGGGGAGATCACCGTGCCCGGTTCGCCGGTGCGCTTCGACGACAACCCCTACAGCGGAGGACGGCCCACCCCGACCGCGCCGCCCCTGCTCGGTGAGCACAACGACACCGTCCGCGCTTGGCTGGACGATCTCGACGAACAGTGAGCTCCGCTGCGATCTTCGGTGTGCTCGCGATGCGGCGCACCGAAGGCGCGACGAAACCCGCGTCCTTGGGTCGTGGGCGAGCCGTTAGCCCTGTCGGCGGTCGCCCGTAGAGTCGGGACATGGCCCAGATCCTCATCGACAGGGACTGGATCGCAGCGCTCGACGGAGGCTACCTGCGGCGCGCCTTCGGCGACTCGACCTACGAGCGCGCGCTGGGCTACGCGCGATCCGGCCACGTCGAGGACATCGAGACCGGCGACAACGGCCGGATGCTCACGGCAGGGGTGCGCGGCAGCCGTTCCAGGCCCTACCAGTGCCTCGTCGTGGCGGCAGACCGGCGGCGGGGCGAGTCGCGCGCGAGTGCCAACCCGGCTACCCCGGCCACGCGCTGCTCGTGCCCGGTCCAGGTGCGCTGCAAGCACGCGGTCGCGCTCATCATCGTGGCCCGAGGACTCACGCTCGGCGCGGGCGGCCAGCCCGCGCCGGGTCTGCCCGAGATCTCCGCCGCCGCACCCGGGTGGGAGCGGACACTACGCGTCGTCGCGTCGCACCGGCCGAGTCCGGCCGCCGAGGCGACGACCCCGCTCGCGTTGCAGGTCACCGTCGCGCCGGCCCGTCCACCGCGCCCTGGTGGCGCGTCGGGCAGAGGCAGCGCAAACCCGGCGCAGCTGCGGATCCAGCCCGTGGTGCGCGGCGCATCGGGCCGATGGGTCAAGAGCACGGTGACCTGGCAACAGCTGCAATATCCGCCGGCCCACGTCCGTCTCGACCCCCTGCAGCGCACGTCCGCAGTGCGCCTTCGTGACCTGCGCAACCGGGGCGCAAGCTGGAGTTATAGCGCGGCCCCGGCGCAGTTGTCGCTTGCCGACCTCGGGCCCGATGTCTGGGCACTGCTCGCGCAGGCCACGGACGCCGGTGTCGAGCTCGTGCCAGAGCGCGGCGGGGACCCCCCTATTCACCTCGCCGTCGAGCCGGCCCGGCTGCTGATCGAGCTGCGGCGGGCCCCGGATGGCGGATTACTCGTCGACGCCGGCACGTCGGTAGCCGGGCGCAGCCTGCCCGTGGCCGACGTCAATCTCGTGGGCTCGCCGCCGCATGGACTGTGGATCGAAGAGGGCGGCGAGCTCGTGCTCGCCGGCTTCAGGCAACCGCTCGACGGAGCCCAGACCGCGCTCGTCACCTCGACCGAGCCGATCCTCGTGCCGGCGGCCCACGTGCCCCACTTCCACGCGACCTATTACCCGGTGCTGCGGCAAATCCTCGACCTGCAGGTCGCCGACGACGTCGAGGTGCCCAAGATCGAGCCGCCCCGACTTGCGCTCGACGCCACCTTCGAGGCCGACCACCAGGTGCTGCTGCAGTGGACCTACCTTTACGGTGGACCGGCGGGCACGCGACTACCCCTCATAGCCTCCCGTGACGACCCGCAGGCGCCAGTGCGGGACCCGGCCGCCGAGCAGGCGCTGGTCGACGACCTGCCCGCGACGACGCTGAGCCGGAGCCTGACGCACCTGATCGGCAATCGACGGCAGCTCGTCCCGGTGCAACGGTTCCACGGGCTCGACACCATCAGCGTCGCGACGCAACTCCTGCCTGCGCTTCAGGCCCGCGACGACGTGGTGATCACCGTGCACGCCCAGCCGCCGCAATACCGGGAGGCCGGTGAAGCACCGCGCATCGAGCTGAGCATCTCCGACTCCGGCGATTCGCCGTCCGGCGGTGGCGCCACGGACTGGTTCGACCTCGGCGTGGACGTGACGATCGAAGGCGAGACGGTACCCTTCCTGCCGCTGTTCACCGCCCTAGCTCGGGGCATTGACCATCTCGTCCTGGAATCGGGCACGTGGTTTCGCCTCGACCGGCCCGAGCTGGAGGAGCTTCGGCGGCTCATCGAGGAGGCGCGGCTGCTCGATGACGAAGCCGGCGACGGGCCGTTACGGATCTCCCCGGTGCAGGCCGGCCTGTGGGAGGAGCTCGTCGAGCTTGGGGTCGTGCGTGAACAGTCGCAAGCGTGGTCCCGTTCGGCCGGCGCGCTGCTCGCCATGGATCCGTCGCAGGCAGCACCGGTGCCCGCCGGAGTGCGGGCAACGCTGCGTCCCTACCAAGTGCAGGGATTCCAGTGGCTCGCCTTGCTGTGGGACGCCCGGCTCGGCGGCATCCTCGCCGACGACATGGGGCTCGGCAAGACGCTGCAGGTGCTCGCACTCACCGAACGGGCACGCGCCGACGGCGAGCTCGATGAGTCCCCGGTCCTGGTCGTCGCGCCGACGAGCGTGGTGTCTACCTGGGCCGGCGAAGCGGCGAAGTTCACGCCCGACCTGCGGGTCGCGTCGGTGACCCAGACCGCGGCCAAACGCGGGGCCACGCTGGCGCAGGTCGCCACCGGCGCACACGTCCTCGTCACCTCCTACACCCTGCTGCGACTCGAGGCCGACGACTACGCCCGCAGAAGGTGGGCCGGACTGGTGCTGGACGAGGCACAATTCGTCAAGAACCGGCACTCGAAGGTCTACCAGTCGGTGCGGCGGGTGCCCGCACCGGTGCGCTTCGCCATCACGGGCACACCGCTGGAGAACAACCTCATGGACCTGTGGTCGCTCCTGTCGGTCGCGGCACCGGGCCTATTCGCCGACCCGGCAGTCTTCACCGACCTCTACCGCAGACCCATCGAGGGCGGCGACTCCGAACGACTCGCGCGCCTGCAGCGGCGCATCCGGCCGCTCATGCTGCGGCGCACGAAGGAGGCCGTGGCCCGCGACCTGCTGCCCAAGCAGGAGCAGATCGTCTCGGTGAGACTGTCGCCCGCGCACCGGCGGATCTACGACACACGCCTACATCGGGAGCGGCAGCGCGTCCTCCAGTTGATCGACGACCTCGATCGCAACCGGATGACGATCCTGCGGTCTCTCACCGTGTTGCGTCAGCTCAGCCTGGCGCCGGCATTGGTCGACTCGGCGCATGCCACGACGCGCTCCAGCAAGATCGACGTCCTCATGGAGATGGTTCAGGACGTCATCGCCGGTGGGCATCGGGCCCTGGTGTTCAGCCAGTTCACCGGGTTCCTGCGCCTGGTGCGGGATCGGCTCGATGCGGCCGGGGTGGGTTACGCGTATCTCGACGGGCGCACCCGGGATCGGGAGCGGCGGATCGCCCAGTTCCGGCAAGGGGATGATCCGCTCTTCCTCATCAGCCTCAAGGCGGGTGGCTTCGGGCTGACACTGACCGAGGCGGACTACGTGTTCGTGCTCGATCCGTGGTGGAACCCGGCCGCGGAGGCCCAGGCCGTCGACCGGGTCCACCGCATCGGTCAGGACAAGCATGTCAACGTCTACCGGCTCGTCGCGGCCGACACGATCGAGGAGAAGGTCGTCGCCTTGCAGGAGCGCAAGCGAGATCTCTTCGCTCGGGTTGTCGGGGAGGGCGGCGAGCTCTCGGCACCGCTGAGCGCGGACGACATCCGCGGGCTGTTGGAGGGATGACGAAGATGCAGTCGAGGTAGGCGCGAGC
>JAUNUZ010000225.1 GCA_030537915.1 Micrococcales bacterium | reverse complement strand
CCGACGCGGACGTTACGCGATCTTTACGCCCCACGTCGACTGTTCCGGCGCCCCAAGGTCGGCAAACCGAGATCTTCCCGCCGCTGACTGCGGCACATTCGACGGTAGAACTGTCAGGCTGGGTGGATGCCTGATCTACGCGCCCTCGTCCGCCGCCCCAGCCCCCGCCTTGCAGAGGGCATCGTCACCCACATCGAGCGCAGCGAGACGCTCGACCTGGCGCTGGCGATGCGTCAGTGGCAGGCGTATGTCGAGGCGCTGCGTGCGCATGGCTGGCAGATCCGCGAGATCGAGCCGGTCGATCACTGCCCGGACGGAGTCTTCATCGAGGACGCCGCGGTCGTCTACGCCGACGTTGCGCTGCTGTGCCGCTCGGGAGCTGCGCAGCGTCGCGCCGAGCGGCGCGGGGTCCGGGCGGCGTTGGAGGCCGAGGGTTACCGGATCGTGGAGATCCTCGAACCCGGGACTCTCGACGGCGGTGACGTGCTCAAACACGACGGCACGGTGTGGGTGGGCCTGGGAGGCCGAACGAACGAGGCGGGACTTGCCCAGCTCGCGTCGGCGTTGGAGCCCCTGGGCGCGAGGGTGGTCGGCGTTCCACTCAGCAAGGTGCTGCATCTGAAATCTGCCGTGACGGCGCTGCCCGACGGCACGGTCGTCGGCTACGCACCGCTCGTCGACGACCCGGGCACCTGGGAGCGATTCGAAGGCGTGCCCGAGGAGCCGGGTTCACACGTCGTGCTGCTGGGTGGCGGGACCGTCCTGATGTCCACGTCTGCCCCGCGCACCGCCGAGGTCTTCGCCGACAAGGGCCTACGTGTCGTCGCGGTCGATATGAGCGAGTTCGAGAAGCTCGAGGGCTGCGTGACGTGCCTGTCGATCCGGCTGCGCAGCTGAAGAGCGCAGCGGAGGCCGACTAGGCGGCAGCCCGCCACCCGAAAGGGGGAGCGGGCCGCCGCGATCGACGACGCTCAGATCGTCGCGGTGTCGATGACGAAGCGGTAGCGCACGTCGGAGTTGACGACGCGGTCGTAAGCCTCGTTGACCTTGTCGGCGTGGATGACCTCGACCTCGGCTCCGAGACCGTGTTTGCCGCAGAAGTCGAGCATCTCCTGGGTCTCGGCGATGGAGCCGATCATCGACCCGGCCAGGGTCCGACGCTGGGGGATGAGGGCGAACGCCGGCACCTCCATCGGGTGCTCGGGAGCGCCCAACTCGACGAAGGCGCCGTTCGTCTTCAGCAGCGGAAGGTACCGCCCAAGATCCAGATTCGCCGACACGGTGTTGAGGATGAGGTCGAAGGTGCCCTGGAGGTCCTCGAACGTCGACTCATCGGAGGTCGCGTAGTAGTGGTCGGCGCCGAGCCGCTCGCCGTCCTCCTTCTTCTTCAGGGACTGCGAGAGCACGCTGACCTCGGCGCCCATCGCGTGCGCGATCTGCACACCCATGTGGCCGAGGCCCCCGAGACCGACGATGGCGACCTTCTTGCCCGGGCCTGCGCCCCAGTGGGTGAGCGGAGAGTAGGTCGTGACGCCGGCGCACAGCAGCGGGGCGGCGGCATCCAGCGGCAGATTCTCCGGGATGCGCAGCACGTAGTTCTCATCGACGACGATGTGCGTGGAGTAGCCACCCGCGGTGGGCTTGCCGTCTCGCCCGACGCCGTTGTAGGTGCCGATGTTGCCCTGCAGGCAGTAGTTGTCGAGGCCCGCCTTGCAGTTCTCACACTCGCGGCAGGAGTCGACGAAACACCCGACCCCGACGTGGTCGCCGACCTGGTGCTTCGTCACGCCTGAGCCGATCTCTTCGACGATGCCGGCGATCTCGTGACCGACGACCATCGGGTAGGTGATCTGGCCCCATTGCGAGCGCACGGTGTGGATGTCGGAGTGGCAGATGCCGACAAACTTGGTGCCGATGAGCACCTCGTGCTCTCCGACGTCCCGGCGCTCGATCGTGGTCGGCTCGAGCGGCGCGTCGGGCGCGATGGCGGCAATGGCCTTGACCTGCATAGGTGATCCCCCTCGTGAAGATGTTCAAATCCGGGGTTCACGCTAACCGCCGGGTCCGATCCCGAAATGGCCGGGTCGGCCCGCGGCTGACCGCTGGGCTGGGCGACGCATCCTGATCCGCGGCGTCGAACGAGCTCAGGCGAAGAGCGAGTGGCCGACGAACTGGCCGGTGCGGACCCCCGGCGGCACGGCGAAGAGGGCGGAGCCGCGGTGTTGCAGGTATTCCATCAGCCCGTCCTCGCGCGACATGCGCGTCTGCATCGGAATGTAGTGCGTGCGCGGATCCCGGACGTAGGCGAGGAAGAAGAGCCCGGCGTCCAGCCGACCCAAGGCATCGCTGCCGTCGGTGAAGTTGTATCCCCGACGAAGCATCTGCACGCCGCCGTTCTGGGTCGGATGGGCTAGTCGGATATGTGAATCCATCGCTATCAGCGGCTCACCCTCCCGACCCTTCACGGTGAAGTCCGGGGGACTGAATTCGGTCCCGCCCGACAGGGGCGCCCCGTCGCGACGGTCGCGCCCGATGAGGTTCTCCTGCTCGCGAAGCGAGGTGCGGTCCCACGTCTCGATCGTCATGTTGATCCGGCGCGCGACCAGATAGGAACCCCCCGCGAGCCATGCGGCCGACGGGTCGTCATCGCCGACCCAGAGGTGCTCAGAGAGCGCCGCTGGCTCCTCGGCCTTGAGATTGGCGGTGCCGTCCTTGAAACCGAAGAGGTTGCGCGGCGTCGCCTGCAAGGTCGACGTCGAGGATGTGCGCCCGAAGCCGAGCTGGCTCCACCGCAGCGCGGCCGTGCCGAAGGCGATCCGCGCGAGGTTGCGCACCGCGTGCACGGCTACCTGAGGGTCGTCGGCGCACGCCTGCACGCACAGGTCGCCGTCGCTGCGGGCCGGGTCGAGGTTGTCGGCCGGGAAGTGCGGGAGCCGACGCAGCGCCTGGGGTTGTCGCGCCGCGAGGCCGAAGCGATCCCTGCCCGCCGCATCGCGAAAGAGCGAGGGACCCAGGCCGAAGGTCAGCGTGAGCCGCGACGCGTGCAACCCCTGGGCCTCGCCGGTGTCATTCGGTGGGGAGTCATATGACGTCGGGTCCCCACCAACGGGCCGGCCCGCCGTCATCTCGGCCGCAGCGGCGGTCCAGGCCGTCAGCAGCGCGACGAGGTCCTCCCGGGACGTCGTCGTCAGGTCGAACGCCGCGAAGTGCAGGCGATCCTGGGCCGGTGTGACGATGCCCGCCTGATGCGCACCATAGAAGGGGTAGGAGTCCGGCGCGCTCGGTGGCGTGGACTCCTGGGGCGCGTCGGCGGCCGTCGCACGCCCACCGGTGAAACTCGCTGCCGAGATCGCCGCGCCCGCGCCGGCCAGGCCGAGCAGGCCGCGCCTGCTCAGGCCGCCCGCGCCTGTGGGCGCCTTGGAAAGTCCACGAGTGCCCCGCGATGCGGGTTCCGGTGCGGGCGAGTCGTGAGCTGCCGGGTCGTGCGATTTCATCATCAGAGAACTGCCGCCGTGATCTTGCTCAGAGGCTCGCCTAGGGCGTTGACGGCGTCGGATAGCTCCTTGACCTGGGCCTTGGTCAGCTTGTCGTAGGTGATGAATCCGTCGCCCTTCTTGTGCCGGTCCAGGAGCTTCTGCAGCTGCGCGAAGCGGAGCTGGACCTGGGCGTCGAGGGTGGCGTCGCGCTTCTTCAAGATCGGGCGCAGGCCCTCCCAGGCGACGCGCGCGCCGTCGACGTTGGCCTGGAAGTCCCACAGGTCGGTATGCGACCAGAATTCCTCCTCGCCGGTGACCTTGCCCGTGGCGATCTCGTCCAGCAGACTCTTGGCGCCGTTGCCGATCTGATCAAGGGTGTAGGTCATGGTCCGGGTGCGGTCGTAGAGGATTTTGGTATCGGCCACGAGCTGGTCGGCGATCGCCGTGCGCTGCGCCGACGTCAACTTCCGGTAGCCCGATGCCGGCGGCCACAGATCCTTCTCGGCAACATGCCAGCCGGTCCACTTCTGGCCGGGCTCGAGGTCGGCCTCGCGCAGGTCCATCCGCGGGTCGAGGTCACCGAAGGACTCCGCGACGGTCTCGATCCGCTCCCAGTGGACACGGGTCGGCGCGTAAAGGGCGCGCGCCTGTGCGTCCTTGCCGGCGACGAAGGCGGCGGCGAACTGGTCCGTCTTCGTCTTGAGCTGTTCCGTCTGATCCTTGACGTAGGCGCCGTACTGAGTGTTGGCCTGCGCGACGAGCTCGGGATCGGAGCCGGCGTCGAGGTCGACGCCCGAGTCGGTGACGGTGAAGGCGGACTGGATGCCGTCGCCGACCATCCCGGGCTTGCACGCGGCGTGATAGCTGCCGGGGGCCGCCCGCACGACGAGGTCGCGGCTCAGCCCCGGTCCGATGTTCTCCACCTCGCCGACGATGCGCAGCTTGTCCTCGCCCAGGAGATAGAACTCGGTGATCTTCGAGCCGTCGTTCGTCACGTTGAAGACGAGGTTGCCCGAGGGCGCCGTCGCTGCCGAGAGCGTGCATTCGGAGTCCGTGGAGGTCACGGTCAGGGGGCCGGCGGCGGTGTTGCCGGCTGGTCCGGTGGCCGAACCCGCTGCGCCCGCAGATGGCGCGTTGTCAGTGCAGCCCGCGAGCGCAATCACGGCGGCGCCAAGGGTCCCCGCCATAAATGCAGTGCGGCGGCGTGCGCTTGCGCGGGCGGTGCTGATGGTCCGGGTCATGCGGTGGCTCCCTGTTGGTTCGTGTGCCTCGGGTGCATCGTGTTCGAGGCATGGGTGGCGTGCG
>JAUNUZ010000224.1 GCA_030537915.1 Micrococcales bacterium | reverse complement strand
GCTCGTAGCCGCCTTCACCGAGGGCGCGGCCAACGACTGGATCTCCGTGGCCTTCGTCGACGGATACGACCTGCCGACGTGGGCTGGCGTGCTCGGCTTCGCCACCTTCTTGTCGTTCATGACGCTCGGCCGGTTGGTAGGGGCGAGCATGCTGGACCGATGGGGTCGCACCCCGGTCTTGCGGGCCATGTTCATCGCCTCCGGAATCGGCAGCCTCGGCGTCGTCTTCGGCACACCGGCTCTCGCCTACCTCGGTGCGGCGGTCTGGGGCTTCGGAGTGTCGCTCGGTTTCCCGGTCGGCATGAGCGCCGCCGCCGACGAGCCGCGCCACGCCGCCGTCCGCGTCAGCGTCGTCTCGACGATCGCCTACGGCGCCTTCCTCATCGGCCCGCCGGGGCTCGGCTTCCTCGGTGACCACTGGGGCGTGCTGCGCTCGCTGTCGGTCGTCTCGGCGATGCTCCTGATCGCGCTCCTGGCGCTGCCTGCCATGCGCCAGCCCGAGGGCACCCGCGTGTGACCCGTCGCCCCTCGCCGCTACGACTGCGCTGGCCAGGCAGCTTCGCCCGGGCGGATACTGGTGGCATGAGCGAGCGGGTGAGCAAACCACTGACGCCCGGGTATGCCGTGCGGCCGGCCACCGTGGTGGATGCCGAACGCCTCGGGTGGGTGCACGTCGAGGCGTGGCGCGAGGCTTATCCGGGAATCGTCGCGCAGAAGGCCCTCGACGCTTTGGACCCCGCCGCTCGCGCCGATCGGTGGCGCGAGTGGCTACGACACCCACAGAACCCCATGCACTTGCGGCTGGGGATCGACCCCACCGATCAGATCGTCGGCATGATCGCCGCGGGACCCAGCCGCGACGAGGATTCTCCGACCGACTGGGAGCTGCGCGCGATCAACGTGCTGCGGGTCGCCCAAGGCACCGGACTCGCGGACGCCCTCGTCGCAGACGCGGTCGGTGACCGGCCTGCCCACCTCTGGGTCTTGGAGGAGAACCCGCGGGCTCTGGCGTTCTATCGCCGCATCGGGTTCGCGCCTGACGACGGCCGCAAGTACGACGAGAGCCTGGCGGCCTGGGAGCTGCGACTCGTGCGCCGCTGATCGCTACCCGTCCCAAGAGCCGTGATCGCGAAACGCGAGTCGAGTCTGTCGCCTCCCGGCGGTAGCGTGCGCTGGCGTGAGGACAACCTCGATCTGGCGGGTCCGCGGGATGCCGGAGCTGGGCGCGCTGACCCTGCTGGGCTTTACCGGATATGCCGCGCTGCTGCCGGTCGCGCCACTGTGGGCGGTGCGCGGCGGCGCCGACGCCGCGGGCGCCGGGCTCGTCAACGGGGTGCTGCTGCTCGCCACGGTGCTCACGCAGGGATTCATCCCCCGGGCGCTCGCGCGCGTCGGCTGGGCGCGAGTCCTGATCGTCGGGCTCTTACTCCTGGGTCTGCCGTCGCTCGCCACGGCCGCCTCCGAGGACCTGCGTTGGATCCTCGCGTGCTCCGTCGTGCGCGGGATGGGCTTCGCCGTGCTCACCGTCTGCGGCAGTTCGGCGGTCGCCATGCTCGTCGACCCTGCGCGGCGCGGAGCCGGGATCGGCGCCTACGGGCTTGCCGTCGCCGTGCCGAATGTCATCGTCCTCTCACTCGCGCCGTGGGCCGCCGAGAACCTGGGGTATCGCTTCGTCTTCGTCGTCGGCACGATACCGATCCTCGCGATTCCGGCCGCCGTTGCGCTGGCACGGCAGCTACCGGCCGCGGTGCCGCAGACACACCTACGCCAGGGCACAGACCAGCACGAGACCCACCCATCCCCCGCCCGGTCAGCGGTCTGGCGCGCCCTGTTGGCCCCGGCGCTCATCCTGCTCAGCGTCACCCTCGCCGGCGGTGGGGTGATGACCTTCCTGCCGCAGATGGTGAGCAACCCCACCACGGTCATGGTCGCGCTCCTGGCCTTCGGTGCGATGACGACCGCGTCCCGATGGCTCGTCGGGACGATCGCGGACCGCCACGGCGCCCACGGGTTCGTCGCGCCGCTGCTTGCTTCCGCGGTGGTCGGGCTCGGCTTCGTCGCGTGGGCGGTGCGGGACGCGGACTCCCCCGCGCTCCTGGCACTCGGCCTCGGCGTCCTTGCCGCGGGCCTCGCCTACGGCGCCCTGCAGAATCTCACCCTGCTGATGGCCTTCAATGCCGTGCCCCCGCGCCGGGTCGGGACCGCCAGCGCGGTGTGGAATGTCGGGTTCGACACCGGGACCGGGCTGGGCTCGGTGCTCGTCGGTGTCCTGGCCACGGAAGCGGGCTTCTCGGTCGCGATGGTTGCCGTCGGCGCGGTCTGCGCGGCCGCGATTCCGCTTGCTTTGAGGACGAGCCCGTCGTTCGGGTCACGACCGTGAGCTCATCGCTCGGGTCACAGCCATGAGCGCGGCACGGCCGTGAGGGCTGTCGCGGCGCTGCGGCCGCTGCGTCATCGAGACTACCGGCTCCTCGCGGCGTCCCTGGTGGCCTCGCTCTTCGGCGCCGGGGTTCTCGTGGTCGCCCTCGTCTGGCAGGTCGTCGCGCTCGGTGGTGGCCCGGGCCAGCTCGGCTGGGTGACGACCGCGCAGGCGGGCGGGTTGCTCATCACGGCACTGCCGGGCGGGGTGCTCGCGGACCGTCTGCCGCAGCGGGTCATTCTGTTGTGCGTCGAGGGGGTCAAGGCAGTGGCGATCGGCGGGTGCGCCGCGCTGTCGCTGACGGGTCAGCTGCACCTCGGCCACCTCATCGCGGCCGCGCTCGTCGGCGGGGTTGCGGACGGCCTCTACTACCCCGCCTACTCCGCCTTCCTGCCCAAGCTCGTGCCCGCCGAGGATCTGCTGCCTGCGAACGGGCTGGAAGGCATCTTCCGGCCCACGCTGCTCAATGCGGTCGGACCGGCCGTGGCCGGTGCCGTCGTCGCGGCGATCTCACCCGGAGCCGCGTTGACGCTCGCGGCCCTCGGCGCAGCACTGGCCGCGGGTGCCCTCCTGCCGGTCCAGGTGCCCGGCGACATGCCGGGCCGGGTTACGGACGCGGCGACCGCCGTGCGCACCGGCGACAACGCCGACGACAGTTGCGCGCCGGGCGCGGGCAGCGACTCGAGGCCCACCGATCAGGGCACGCCGCACGTGCATCCCGTTGCCTCGGTGCTGACTGACCTGCTGGACGGGTTCCGTTTCATGGTGGCGACACCGTGGCTCTGGGCGACGCTGGGCTTCGCTTCGCTGGCGGTGCTCGCGATCATGGGCCCCTTCGACGTCTTGCTCCCCTTCGCCATCAAGGACCATGCGGGCGGCGGGCCGAGCGACCACGCGCTGGTGCTCGCCGCCTTCGGCATCGGGGGTGCCCTGGGCTCGCTCGTTGTGGCCTCTCGGCCGATGCCGCGGCGCTACCTGACCAGCATGATCCTGCTGTGGGGCTGGGGCAGCCTGCCTGTCGTCCTGATGGGCACGACCGGCTCGATCTGGGTCATGGTCAGCGCCGCGTTCGTCGTCGGCGCGGCGTTCCAGGCCGCAACGGTCATTTGGGGCACGCTGCTGCAGCGACGTGTCCCTGCGGCGCTGCTCGGGCGAGTCTCGAGCCTCGACTTCTTCGTGTCGCTGCTCTTCATGCCGATCTCGATGGCCTTGGCGGTTCCCGTGAGCAGCGTCGTCGGCCTGTCCGGCACCTTCGTCGCCGCCGGAGCGGTGCCGGCGACACTAGCGATGGTCTTCATCTACGTCGCCAAACTGCCCGCCGACGAGATCGCCCACCCCCTCGACCGAGACGCCCGCTCGTCACGTGCGTGAGCGCAATTGCTCCCGCAGCCAGCGCGCACCGCGGACAAGGGTCGGGACGGGCTCGTCGCGCAGGTCGTCCCACGCGCCGTTGGGCAGCGCATAGCGGAAGACCTTCTTCCACACCGACGCGAGCTGCACGGGCATGGGTCCGGTCGCGTAAGGCAGGTCATAGCGCGCGAAGATCTCGCGGATGCGGGGCGCGATCTGCGCGTAGCGGTTGCTTGGCAGGTCGGGGAACATGTGGTGCTCGATCTGGTGGGACAGGTTGCCCGACATCAGATGCATCGCCTTGCTGCCGCGGATATTGGCCGATCCGAGCATCTGGCGCAGGTACCACTCCCCGCGCGTCTCGTCCTCGATGGAAGTCTTCGAGAAGGTAGACACCCCCTCGGGGAAGTGGCCGCAGATGATGACCGCGTTCGTCCACAGGTTGCGCGCGAGATTGGCCGTGAGGTTGGCGGTCATCGTCTCGCGGGGCGAGCGACTGACCAGTGTGCTGACGAGCGGGTGCAGCACGTAATCGCGCAACACGTGCCGGCCTGTCTTGCGGACGACACCGCCCAAGTCGCGGCGGAAACGCGCCCGCTGAGCGTCGGTGCGCCGGGCGGAGCGCTTGAGGTAGCGGGCCAATTCGAGATCGTAGAGCGCGATCGAATACTGGAAGACGACCGCGTTCAGGACGTTCCAGACCGGCTGTGCGAGGTAGGCCGGGTGCCAGGGCTGATCCTCGTCGACGCGCAGGATGCCGTAACCCAGATCGTTGTCGCGGCCGATGACGTTCGTGTACGTGTGGTGCAGCTCGTTGTGCGAGTGCTTCCACATCGCGGCCGGAGCCGCGTTGTCCCACTCCCATGTCGAGGAGTGAATCTTCGGGTCACGCATCCAGTCCCACTGTCCGTGCATGACGTTGTGGCCGATCTCCATGTTCTCCAAGATCTTGGCGACCGAGAGGGTGGCTGTGCCGACGACCCAGGCAAGGCGGTTCTTCGAGAAGAGCAGCACGATCCT
>JAUNUZ010000223.1 GCA_030537915.1 Micrococcales bacterium | reverse complement strand
CAAGGCAGGAGCCTTGAAGAGGTCGCGGAGCAGGTGCGCATCGAGGACATCGCGGCGCACCTCTACACGCGCGGCCAGCCCGATCCCGACCTGGTCATCCGCACGTCCGGCGAGCAGCGCATCGGTGGCTTCCTGCTGTGGCAGTCGACGCACAGCGAGTTTTACTTCTGCGAGGCATACTGGCCCGACTTCCGGCGCGTGGACTTCCTGCGGGCACTGCGTGTGTACGCCGAGCGGGAGCGCCGCTTCGGCTCCTGAGGCCCATCTCGCGCCATCGGTGCGACGTGGATCCGTGCGGCGGATGGACGTCGCACGGCGGGTGTTGGACACTCGTTACCAAATCGACATCGCAAACATGGCAGGGAAGGGGGCTGGGCACGCTCGTGACGCAGGTGGACCACGGCAGCTCCGAGGACGCGCATGCGGGCGCCTCGGTGACGCGCGGACCGGGGCTGATCCGGGGCCGGGGCGTCCGCTGGCGTGACCTGAGTCGCCGCGCTGGGGCGGCGCTGCGCGCGGCGACGGCCACCTTCGGTGCGGATCTGCGTGCGGCCTGGGCCCTCACCTACGTCCGCCACGGGATGTGGGGGATGCTGCTGCTCGCCCTGGGGGCGATGACCCCCGCATTTCTGCCGCCGGACCTCTGGCTGCTGGACAGCCTGGGCCTGCAATGGCTCGAAGACGGTGGCTCCCGAGTGCTGGGCACCGGGCTCATCCTCGGCGGGGTCGCGCTCGTCCTGCACGCGTGGCTTCGTCTGCGGCCCACCGACACTGCGGATACGGCACCCGCCTCGACGTGGCTGTTGTGGAGCCTGCCGATCCTGCTCGCCCCACCGCTCTTCAGCCGGGACGCCTACAGCTATGCCGCGCAGGGGCTCATCGTGGATCGAGGGATGGACCCGTATACGACGGGCCCGATCTCGGTGCCTGGCGAGTTTGCCGACAATGTCGACCCCGTGTGGCTCTACACGCCGGCGCCCTACGGGCCGCTCGCGCTACAGGTGCAGCACCTGGTCGTCGACTGCACGCTTGGCAACGCCTATGTCGCCGCAGTCGCGATGCGCATCCCGGCCCTCATCGCCGTCGGCATCCTGGCCCTCGCCCTGCCGCGGCTGGCCCGGCGTCTCGGCCGCAGCGATCGGGGCGCGCTCTGGCTCGGCGTGCTCAACCCCCTCGTGCTCATGCACCTCGTCGGCGGCAACCACAACGACGCGATGATGATCGCCCTCGTCGCCGTTGCCTTGCTCTTCGCGACGCGCGGCTGGATCGTCGCCGCCGCGCTGACGATCGCCGTAGCGGCCGGCTTCAAACAGACGGCCGTCCTCGCCCTCATCGGCGTGGCCGGGCTGGCCGCCGCGAGCGTCGCCGCCAAGGCCCAGGCCACCCGCGAGGGGCGTCCCGATCCAACCGCAGCCACGTCGCCGGGCTCCGCCTCCGCCGCGAGCGCTACCGTGACGCCGAACGCGCCGGTGACATCGACGGCTCCGACGGCTCCGAAGAGTCGGGGTGCTGGCGTAGCTGCGACGCCCGGCGCCGGCTCTCGACGCGCCCGCTTCCTCACCCTGGGCTCGGGGGTCGCGCTGGGCCCCTACCTCGTCCAGGCCGTGCGCGTGGGCCTGGTCTCGCTCGTGGGCTTCACGGTCATCTCCGCAGTCTCCGGTCTGGGTTGGGGCTGGCTGCAGAATCTGTCGGTGCCGATGCAGATGCGCTCCCTGCTCGCGCCGACGACCTTCCTCGGCAGCGCGGGCAACGTTCTGCTCACGTGGCTGAACGTCGATCCGCAGATCGCCGCCATGCCGGTGCCGGTCATGCAGTCCGTGGGCGCCTTCATCGCCGTCGCCACGATCGTCTGGCTGACGGTGGCGGTGGCCCCCGCACACCCGGTCGGGGCAGCCGCCGGCGCCTTCGCGATCGTGACGGTGTGCGGGCCGGTCGTCCAGCCCTGGTACGTCCTGCCCGTCCTTGCGCTCGTCGGGGCCAGCGCGGCCTCCCGGCGCTCGGTGCAGCTGGCGGTCTGGGTGACGATCGTGCTCACCGGTTACAGCGCCTTCGACGTCGCCCTGTCCAATGGCGTCGTCGTCGTGGGGATCGCCATGGTCGTGTACGCCGTCGCCCGGCTCGTCCGGTCGCGCACCGACCTCGTCGACGCCCCTCTTGGGCCCCAGCCCGATGCGGCCGGCGCCCGCCGCTGAACGAACCCGCCGGAACGTGCTGCTCGGGGAAGTGTGGGGGCGCCCGTCTTTGGGGCATCGAAGGGTGAGCCTCAGGCCGCAGGGCCGGTGACGCGAACGGTCGGGTGCCGGTCTGAGTCTGCCTGTTTCGCATTCTTTGCGCACAACTTGGACGTGCTCGCTCATTGGCTGGATGTGCTCCGTCGCTAAGGCCCGCCATGAGGCATCGTCCCTGCTCACAGCCCACTGGAATCGACTGGTCGCGGATGTTCTCGACGGGTGGCCGAGCTGGGTTGGAATGCCTTATCGGCCTGCATCTTGGACGACTGACCGGCAGCGGATTTGGTCATTCGTCCAACCCGCTGCCATAGTCGTTTGGGAGATCACGTTTCGATATCAATTCATTATTTGCCAGCCCTGGGAGGCTTATTTTGCTGCAGTCCGACGTCACGGCGAGACCGCTTGGCTCATCGTCCGAAGATGCCACGATGACCCAGACCGTCGCAGGGGCCCCCACCGGCTCTCGCCGTCCCGTCGCCGTCGTCGCAGCTGTGGCGCTCGCCCTGTCCTTGGGTGGACTGACCGCCGGCGCGGCCACCGCCGCCGCCGGTGCCGCTGCCCCGGGCGGCGAGGTCCGCCCGCAGGCCGCCGCCGCCGGCGCGGTCCTCAGCTCCGGCTTCGACCTGCAGGTGCCGCCGGCGAACACGCCGGCGCCGGCGCTCGCTCCCGAGGCTGCCGCGCAGGCATCTCCCGTGAACCTCCCCCGCGCCTTCGCGGTGGCCGGATCGCTTTACACCAAGGTTTCGGCGCTCGCACCCAAGCCCGCGGCGAATCCCGCGGCCAAGGCCGGCGTCTCCACCAGCACCCGTGCCCAGCTCGCCGCGGCACGCACGCCCGCGGCGTCTCGATCCACGACGCGTGTCTCCGCGTCGATGCAGCCTCGCGACATCGGTCGCGCCCTGGCAACCCAGAAGGGGTGGAGCGGAAAGCAGTTCGCGTGCCTGGAGAAGCTGTGGACCAAAGAGAGCGACTGGACGGCCGTGGCCGACAACCCCTCCTCGAGCGCCTACGGCATCCCGCAGGCCCTGCCTGGTCACCGGATGGCCTCCGAGGGCCGGAACTGGCGGACCGACCCCGTCGTCCAGATCCGCTGGGGCTTGAAGTACATCGACCAGCGCTACGGCAGCCCTTGCTCCGCCTGGGCCCACTCGCGCGCGACGAACTGGTACTGATCTCGGCGGGCACCCGCCCCACACTTGACCTCTCACCCCATCGATTGGGCTGATGCGGGTTGGGCCTCGGCGAGCCGCCTCAGAGCTTGCGCAGGCGCACCCGGTGCACGGTGTGGTCCGGGCCCTTGGTGAGGATGAGCGTCGCGCGGCCCCGGGTCGTCAGCACATTGACCATGAGGTTGGGCTCGTTGATGGTTCGCCAGATGTTCTCGGCGGTCTGCCGGGCCTGCTCGTCGGACATCTGGGAGTACCGGTGGAAGTAGGATTGGGGGTCGGCGAAGGCCGTTTCGCGCAGTTTCAGGAACCGCTCGACGTACCAGTGCCGGATGTGATTGACATTGGCGTCGACGTAGACCGAGAAGTCGAAGAAGTCGCTCACCGCCAGCCCGGTGCGCCCGTCGGCGCGAACTCGCGGCGCCTGCAGGACATTGAGGCCCTCGACGATGAGCACGTGGGGCCGCCGGACGATGACCTCGCTCCCACGCACGATGTCGTAGGTGAGGTGTGAATAGACGGGGGCGCGCACCTCGTCGCTGCCCGCCTTGACCTCGGCGACGAAGCGCAGCAGCGCCCGCTGGTCATAGGACTCGGGGAAGCCCTTGCGGTGCAGGATGCCGCGCCGCTCGAGTTCGGCGTTGGGGTGTAAGAAGCCGTCGGTCGTGACGAGCTCGACCCGCGGGGTGGAGGGCCACCGCGAGAGCAGCTCCTGCAGGATGCGGGCCGTCGTCGACTTGCCGACCGCCACCGAGCCCGCCACACCGATGACGAAAGGCGTGCGCTCGGGTCGCTCCCCGAGGAAGTTCGACGTGATCCGGTGCAGGTGGCCGGTGCCTTCGACGTAGTAGGACAGCAGGCGTGACAGCGGCAGGTAGACGTCCTCGATCTCGGTGAGATCGAGTCGGTCGCCAAGACCGCGCAGCCGCGTCACGTCGGAATGGGTGAGATCCAGCGGATGCTGACGACGCAGGCGAGCCCAGTCCTCGCGATCGAGTTCCACATAGGGAGAGGGGATCGCGGGGCCGCCATTGGCGGTCTGAGTATTCCTCGCATTGTCGGCGTCCACGCCGCACATTCTGCCCAGGTGCACCGCTCCCACGGTCGGGCGGCCCCTATCGTTATGGCCAGTACCCTGGAGGTCATGTGTGGAATCGTGGGGTACGTCGGCCCGCAAGTCAGTGACCGGGCTCTGGACGTCGTGATGGATGGGCTGGCTCGACTGGAATACCGCGGCTATGACTCGGCGGGCGTTGCGCTCGTCGAGGGGGACCACGTCGCGACACGCAAGCGGTCCGGCAAGCTGGCCAACCTGCGCAAAACCCTGGCGTACAACCCGCAGCCCCCGGCGCCGACAGGCATCGCCCACACACGCTCGGCGACCCACGCCGGCCCGACGGACCACAACGCGCACCCCCAC
>JAUNUZ010000222.1:2561-4842 GCA_030537915.1 Micrococcales bacterium | reverse complement strand
TCCACGGAGCCGTGCTCGTCGACGGACCGGGCCTCGCCGGCGGGCCGACCGGGCGAGCGCCGATCTACGGCGTCAACCCCGAGAGCGAGATGAGCGACCCGCTGCCGCAGGCGATGACGCTCACCGCCATCGTCATCACGCTGGCGCTGACGGGTTTCGTCCTCGCGCTGGCCCACCGCGCCTGGCAGCTCGACCGCTCCGATGTCTTCGCCGACGACGCCGAGGACCTGCGCATCCTCACCAAGGCGTTGGCTAAGGACCTGTCCGACAGCGACTTCGCCCAGGACACCCTGGGACACCCGGACCCCGAGGACGACCCCGACCCGGGAGGTTGCTATCCCACCGGCGCGATGGACGAACCGGCTGCCGAGACGCGCAGCGCAACCCCGCACTCCCGCAGGGCGCCGTGAACACCGAGACCCTCGCCTCCGCCCTGGTCCCGCTGCCGGTCTTGCTGCCCCTCGTCGGCGCCGGCCTCACCCTCGTCGCCGGTCCGCGCGACCGCTGGCAGCGCGCCGTGAGCATCAGCATGCTCACCGCCGTGCTCGTCGACTCCTTCGTCCTGCTCGTCCTCGTCGACCGGCTCGGGCCGCTCGTCGTCGGGGTCGGCGGTTGGCCGCCCCCGATCGGGATCCCCCTGGTGGTCGACCGGCTCGCCGCCCTCATGCTCCTGGTCTCTTCGCTGGTCACCCTCGGCGTCCTGCTCTTCTCCGTCGGGCAGGGCCGCTCCGGCGAGGACGAACGCGATGGCGGCGCACCGCTGCCGATCTTCCACCCGACGATGATGGTGCTCTCCGCCGGTGTCTCCACGACCTTCATCTCCGGGGACCTCTTCCACATCTACGTCGGCTTCGAGATGCTGCTCGTCGCGAGCTTCGTGCTGCTCACCCTCGGTGGGTCGAAGGAGCGGGTCAGGGCCGGCGTCAATTACGTCTTCGTCAACCTGCTCTCGTCCCTGCTCTTCCTGTCGGCCATCGCCCTCGTCTACGCCTCGACCGGGACGGTCACCCTGGCCCAGCTCGCCGGGCGGCTCGATGACATCGCGCCGGGCTTGCGGCTGACCCTGCAGCTCACGCTCCTGCTCGGCTTCGCCATCAAAGCCGCGGTCTTCCCGATGTCGGGCTGGTTGCCGGACTCCTACCCGACAGCACCGGCGCCCGTCACCGCGGTCTTTGCGGGTTTGCTCACCAAGGTCGGGGTCTACGCGATCATCCGCACGCAGACACTCCTGTTCCCTGACGGGAGGGTCAACACGCTGCTCCTGTGGGCCGCCCTCCTGACGATGATCGTCGGCATTCTCGGCGCGATAGCGCAGGACGACGTCAAACGACTCCTTTCTTTTACGCTCGTCAGCCACATCGGATACCTCATCTTCGGAATCGCGATCGCCAACCAAGCGGCCCTCTCCGGTGCGATCTTCTATGTGGCGCACCACATCATCATCCAGACGACCCTCTTCCTCGTCGTCGGCCTCGTCGAGTGGCGCTCGGGCACCACCTCGCTCGCGGAGCTCGGCGGGCTGGCCCGCACCTCCCCGCTCATCGCCGTGCTCTTTTTCATCGCCGTGCTCAACCTCGCGGGCATCCCGCCCTTCTCGGGTTTCCTCGGCAAGGTCGGACTCATGCAGGGCGGCGTGCAGGCGGGGACCCCGCTGGCGTATCTGCTCGTCGCCGGCACCGCCCTGACCAGCCTGCTCACCCTCTACGCCGTGGCGCGGGTCTGGGCGCGCGCCTTCTGGCAGCGCCCGGTCACCGAGCTGACCGAGCAGGATTCGGCGACCGGCGGCCCCCTGCCCGAGCCCTCGATGCGGCGCGCAGCAGGACTGGTCACCGGCTCGATGCGGCTGGAGCCGCAGCGGTTGGCGCGATTGCAGCTGCTCGCCGATCGGCCGGTCCCGCGCGGCATGATGCTGCCCGCGGCGGGGCTCGTCATCGTCAGTCTCGCCTTGACTCTCTGCGCCGGGCCGCTCTTCGGGGTCACCGACCGGGCCGCGGGCGACCTGCTGGCCCGCACGCCCTACATCCAAGCCGTCTTCCCCGGGGGGGTGCGATGAGCGACTCCGCCTCGGGTCAGGCCCCTGGGCAGGGCTCGGGCCGGACCCAGCCGCGCGCTCGACGACGACTCCCGCGGTTCCATCGGCTGACCCCGCTCCTCCTCGCCGCCGTCTGGGTGCTGCTCTGGGGCGCGCTCACCCCGGCGGCAGCGGTCGGCGGACTGCTCCTGGGATTCCTCGTCGTCCTGCTCTTCCCGCTTCCGCCGCTCTCCCTGGGGGTCTGGGTCC
>JAUNUZ010000222.1:0-2551 GCA_030537915.1 Micrococcales bacterium | reverse complement strand
TCATCGGCTACTTCCTGCTCGATCTCGTCAAAGCCAGCGTGCACGTCGCCGCGAGCGCGAGCGCTCCGTGGATCCAGCCGCGGGGTCGCATCCTCATCGTGCCGCTGCGCAGCGACTACGACCTCTTCGGTGTCCTGACGGCAGAATTGACGACGCTCGTGCCGGGCTCGATCGTCATCGACCTGGACACCTCACGACGCGAAATGGTCGTGCATATCTTCGACGCCTCCGCCGGGGACGACGCGACCTTTCGCGCGCGGGTCCTGCAGCAGGAGGCGCGGGTCCTGCGGGCCCTTGCGCGGCGCGCCGAGGAGATCCTCGCGGTCGACCCGGACTCGAGCGACACCGGCGCCGACGCCGACGCGGGGGTGGGCACGTGACCGAACAGATCGTCGTCGTCATCGTCAGCGGAATCCTCGCCGTATCGGCGCTCCTGAGCCTCGCGCGGATGGTGCGTGGTCCGAGCATCGTCGACCGGGCCGTCGCCAACGAGGTGCTCGTCGGCGTGCTGATCTGCGCGCTCGGCGTAGAGGCCGCTGTCACCAGGCACGACACAACACTGCCGATCCTCGTCTCGCTCTCCCTCGTCGGCTTCCTGGCCTCGCTGGCCGTCGCCCGGTTCGTCGGCGGGGACGACGCCACCCACCCCGACGGTGCCGCCGGTGACCCGGGGGCCGGGCCGCAGACCGAGACCGAGAAGCACGAGTCGCCCAGCGCGGTCTGGGCAGCGATCCCGGCGGAAGGGCAGGACCATGAGCCAGATCGCTGACGTCGCCGGGCTGGCCGCCCTCACGGCCGGGGCACTGCTCTGCCTCGCTTCGGCTATCGGCATCCTGCGGCTGCGCGACTTCTACTCCCGGATGCACGCGGCCACCAAGCCGCAGGTCCTCGGGGTGCTGCTCGTGTTGCTGGGCCTGGGACTACGGCTGCGCGACCCCTACGCCATCGGGATGCTCGTGCTCGTCGGAATCTTCCAGTTGTTCACGATCCCGGCGTCGAGTCAGATCCTGGCGCGCGCTCACTATCGGGGCAGCGCCGCAGCCCGACGGCCGCGCGATCGCGCCTGACCCAGGCTTGCGGCCCCGCCGAGCGGCCCGTCACGCGAAGAGGGCGTCCACCTGCGGGATCCGCTCGCGGTAGCCCGCAAGGAGCACCCGGGCCGTGTCCACCGAGTCGACGAGCGGGTGCAGCGCGAAGGCCTCGACTGCGACCCGGGCGTCCCGCTCCGTGGCCGCGCGGATCGTCAAGACCTCGACGTGCTTGACCTGTTGGAGGAGGCCGAGCATGTGCCCCTCGAGCGGGCGTGTAGCCAACGGCGTCGGACCGGCGCCGTCGACGGCGCACGGCACCTCGACGACGGCTTCGGCGGGCAGCCCCTGGACGGCTGCACCATTGCGGACGTTGAGGATCATCGCCGTCCTCTCACCACGCGCGATGGCGGCCATGAGCGCCAGGGCGACCCCCTCGTAGCCACCGCCCTCGAGATCGACGGCGTCGCGAGCCTCGTCCAGGGCTCGGGCCTCCTTCATGTAGGTCGCGTCCCGCTCGGCCCGCGTCCGGCGCCAGATCGCGAGCGCGCTGTCGGGGTCGGCGGCGACCGCGGCGTAGAACGCCTCCTGCTGATCGAGGAGGAATTCTCCTCGGGTCTGAGCCGATCCGCGAATCCGGGCGATCGCCTCGCGGGTGAAGTAGTAGTAGTAGAGGTACTCATTCGGCAGCGCTGCAATCGTGGCGATCCAGTCGGCGCCGAAGAGCCGCCCCTCCTCGATGCCCTCGAGCAGCGCCGCATCCCCGAGCAACTCGGGCAGGACGTCGCGGCCGTCATGGCGCAATCCGCGCAGCCAGCCGAGGTGATTGAGCCCGACGTAGTCGAGTGCGGTCCGATCGGGGTCCAGCTCCAGAGCGCGCGCGGCGCGACGACCCAGCCCGATCGGGGAGTCGCAGATCCCGACGACGCGCTCGCCGAGGACCTGCTGCATCGCTTGGGTGATCAGTCCGGCGGGATTGGTGAAGTTGATGACCCACGCGTGGGGCGCCAGCTCGGCGATACGGCCGGCGATGTGGCGAGCGACGGGCACGGTCCGCAGCCCGTAGGCAAGGCCACCCGGACCGGTCGTCTCCTGCCCCAGCACGCCGAAGTCGAGGGCGACGCGCTCGTCACATGTGCGGCCTTGGAGCCCGCCGACGCGGATCGCCGAGAACACGAACTCCGCTCCGGTGACGGCGTCGTCGAGGTCGAGGGTGGTCCGCACCCGTGGTGGCGCCTCGAACCCCGCGGCCATCTCCTGCAGGACCCTCGCGATCGCGTGCAGGCGGCCCGGGTCCGTGTCGTAGAGGACGACCTCATCCACCCGGTGCTCGTGCCGATCTGTGAGCAGGGCCCCGTAGACGAGGGGCACCCGGAAGCCGCCTCCACCCAGAATCGTCAGTTGCATGGCCTCGATCCTGCCCCATCGCCTGGTGAGCCAGGATCCAGGCGCCGCCCGGATCGGGACCTCCGCAGCGGCCCGCAGCCGTGTGCCACCCTGTCGAGGGCATCGCGTGTGGTGGG
>JAUNUZ010000221.1 GCA_030537915.1 Micrococcales bacterium | reverse complement strand
AAGGTCGTCGGCGGCAAGCAGCTGCTCAACCAGACGTTCCTCTCCGGCGACTACCCCGTCTACGTCTGTGTCTGGAATCGCCCGCAGAAGAACTTCTGAACACCCCACAAACCGCACCCCTGCCAAGAGATAGGTATCACCGTGAAGGTTGTAGTTGCCGACGACAGCCGGGCCATGCGCATGATCGTGGTCCGCACCCTGCGCCAGGCCGGATTCGACGGTGCCGACATCACCGAGTGTGAGGACGGCGCCGTGGGCCTGACGAAGGTCAACGAGGTCGGACCTGACCTTGTCCTGTCCGACTGGAACATGCCGAACATGTCCGGCATCGAGTTCCTCCAGGCGCTGCGCGCGCAGGGCAACAACGTGGCCTTCGGCTTCGTGACCTCCGAGGGTTCGGAGGCCATGCGCCAGCAGGCCGCTGACGCCGGTGCTCTCTTCCTCATCGCCAAGCCGTTCACCGCCGACATGTTCGCTGAGGCGCTCAAGCCGGTCCTCGGCTGATCGCCATGACGACGCCCATACCTGATCCCAAACCCATCAAGGACCTCTTCGAGAGCCTGCTGGGTCGCGACGTGGAGATCTCTGCGATGGGCGAGCCGGTGGTCCCGACCGCTCGACGCGCGTGCTGCGTCGGCCTGTACATCGACTCCGAAGCGGATGTGAAGGCCCTCGTGGCCGCCGACCTCGAGCTGTCGGCACGAGCCGGCGCCGCTCTGGGCCTAGTGCCCAAGGCGGGCGCCGACACGGCCATCGAGAACCGCGAACTCCCCGCAGCGCTCTACGACAACTTCTTCGAGGTGATGAACATCTTCAGCTCCCTCTTCAACGAGGGCAGTCCCGAGCACCACCTCAAGCTCAGCTCCGTCTTCCAGCCCGGCTCGGTCATCCCGACCAATGCGGCCCGGATGCTGCGGGGTTTGGGCAAGCGGGCCGACTACCACCTCGACGTCGACGGCTACGGCCGCGGCGCCCTCGGGGTCGTCGTCCCGCTATAGGGCCGGGCAGCCGGCTCGCCCAGGCGCAACACCGTGCGAGCCCAACCGAGGTGAGGCCGCAGGTACAGATGGACCGCTTTGGGCCGATGAGGTCATCAGCCCCCACCCCACCCGAGGACGAGGAACAACATGCGTGCACTCGTGATCGATGACTCTCGAGCCATGCGCACCATCCTGACGCGCCTGATGGACAACCTCGGCTTCGAGGTGGAGGCGGTCGGTGATGGCAAGCAGGCGCTGGCGGCCGTCGAGCGAGGGCCCAAGCCCGACGTCTGTCTCATCGACTGGAACATGCCGGTGATGAACGGGCTGGAATTCATCGTTGCGGTGCGCAAGAACCGCGAATGGCGCGACATCACGCTCATGATGGTGACGACCGAGGCCGAGCAGGCCAGCATTGTCCGGGCGCTCGCCGCGGGCGCCCACGAATACGTGATGAAGCCCTTCACCTCCGAAATCATCGAAGGCAAGCTCGCCATGCTGGGACTGCTGTGATGCCGGCCCCGATCCGGGTATTGGTGATCGACGACTCCGTCGTCCTACGCCGCCTCATCACCGACTTGCTCTCCACAGATCCCGACATCGAGGTCGTCGGTACCGCCGTCAACGGCAAGAACGCGCTCGATAAGTTGCCGCTGCTCAAACCGGACATCTTGACGCTCGACATCGAGATGCCGGTCATGGACGGGCTGCAGACCCTCGTCGAGGTCCGCAAGACGAACAAGAAGCTCCCGATCATCATGTTCTCCACGCTCACCGAGCGTGGGGCGAGCGCCACCCTCGACGCCCTTGAGCGCGGAGCCAGCGACTACGTGGCGAAGCCGGCAAACGTCGGCAGCGTTTCCGAGTCGATGCAGGCCGTGCGCAGCCAGCTCATTCCCAAGATCAAGTCGCTGACCGGCCGGATGCCGGCGGCGGCGCCGCGTGCCCGACCCGCCTTCGGGGGAGCTCCACCGCCTGGCGCCCCCGGACGGCTCGCCGTCCCCGGCGCCGGGGCAGCCCGCCCTGGCACCCAAGGCGTCCCCGGTGTGGCGGGAACCGCAGCCCGTCCGACCGGGCGCGTAGAAGTGGTCGCGATCGGCGTCTCGACCGGAGGCCCCGATGCGCTGACCCAGGTCATCTGCGCCTTGCCCGGTGGTTTTCCCGTGCCGATCGTCGTGACCCAACACATGCCACCGGTCTTCACGCAACTCTTTGCCCAGCGGCTCGATGCGAAGGCGAAGCTGCGGGTCGCCGAGGCCAAGAACGGTGACCTTCTCGAGCCTGGCAAGATCCTCATCGCGCCCGGTGACTGGCACATGCGGCTCGTCAAGAAGCCCGCGGGCGCCGGCGTGGCCCTCGACCAGGGACCGCAGGAGAACTACTGCCGGCCCGCGGTCGACCCGATGTTCCGCAGCGTCGCCGAGGTCTATGGCGGCAACGTGCTCTCGGTGATCATGACCGGCATGGGCTCCGACGGCTATCGCGGTGCCGAGCACATCGTGCACGCCGGGGGATCGCTCATCGTCCAGGACGAAGCGACGTCCGTCGTCTGGGGCATGCCGGGTGCCGCGGTGCACGCAGGCCTGCCCTGCGACATCCTCCCGCTGGGCAAGATCGCAGATGCCATCACCTCCCGAGTCCACGCACGCGCAGAGGGCGCGACGAACCCAAGGAGCGCCCGCGGATGACCATCAGTGGCAGCGATGTCGACTTCATCAGCAAAGTGGTGCGTGCCCGCTCGGCGATCGTCCTGGACCGCAGCAAGGAATACCTCATCGAATCCCGGCTGCTCACCCTGACCAGGGCCCGCGGCGACGCCTCCGTCGAGGACCTCATCCGCAAGCTGCGGGCCGCCCCGAGCGGGCCGCTGCGCGACGAGGTCGTCGAGGCGATGACGACCAACGAGACGAGCTTCTTCCGAGACGGGCACCCCTTCAAGGCCCTGTCCAACACGATCCTCCCCGAGCTGCTCGTGCAGCGCGGCAGGGAGCGCTCGCTCAACATCTGGTGCGCCGCCTGCAGCTCGGGTCAGGAGCCCTACACGATCGCGATGCTCATCCAGGAGCTCATCGGCGCCGACCCCAGCTGGCGCGTCCGGCTGCTGGCATCCGACCTCGACACGAAGATGCTCCAGCGCACCAAGGAGGGCATCTACAACCAGTTCGAGGTGAACCGCGGGCTGCCGGCGCCCCTGCTCGTCCGCTACTTCGCCCGGCACGGCATGAACTACCAGGCAGACCCGCGACTACGAGCGATGATCGAGACGAAGTTCCTCAACCTGGCCGAACCGTTGCCGCCGATGCCGCAGTTCGACATCGTCTTCCTGCGCAATGTGCTCATCTACTTCGATGTGCCGATGAAGCGGCAGATCATCAAGGGGATCAAGAAGGTCATCCGACCCGACGGTTACCTCTTCCTCGGTGGCGCCGAGACGACCATGAACGTCGATGACTCCTGGGAGCGCCAGACCATCGGGCGCGCGGTCGCCTATCGCCCTCGCTGAGAGTGTCGACCTCTGAGACCCCGCTGGCGTGGGCCACCACCCGGCTCGGCAGCTGCTCTCCTGGGGTTGGGGGAAGGCAGGGAGTTCGGTTGCGGGGCATGGGCTCTGGTCGATCGTTAAAGGCTGCCTCAAGTACACCCCCTGACCTGCAACGTAGGCCGCGCCATGTCGACAACGCGCTCGGCTCAGGAGGCACATCCCGCGGTCGATCAGGACAGGGCCACGGACGGCTCCTCGTGCCCAGGATCGGGCGCGCACGCAGTTTTACCCAGCACCGTTGGCCCAGGGGGACCCCAGATGACCGAGCTCGTCGGTGACGTGACGATGCGCCTGCTCCAGCAGGCTATGTCCGGCCTGGCCATGCGCCAGCGCACCATTGCTGACAACCTCGCCAACGTCGAGACCCCCGGTTTCCTCTCGGGCAAGGTCGACTTCGAGGCTGCGCTGAAGAACGCGGTGGCCACCGGTGAAGACCCCCTGGCCCGCCAGGTTTCGAACGCCCGCTCGCTCGAACCGACCCGCGTCAACGGCAGCAACGTCAATATCGACGAGGAGACGCTGGCGGGGCAGCAGACGGTGCTCTCTACGCAGTTGACCGCGGCCGCGCTGACCAACAAGTTCACGATCCTGCGCACCTCGCTCGGCGGTGCCTGAGATGCCCATGTTCGACGCGATGAATATCGCGGACTCGGGCTTGACGACGCAGCGTAAATGGCTCGACGCCGCGGCGGACAATATCGCCAACATCAACAACGTCAGCCGCATGGACCAGGCGGCCTTCCAGGAGCGCTTCGTCGTCGCCCGCGCGGCGCAGTACGGCGAACCCAAGGGTGCCTACGTCGCCGGGAACATGTGGGGCGACCCCAACGGACGTGTCGTCCTCATGCCGGGCCACCCGATGGCTGACTCGCAGGGGCGCGTGCGCGTCCCGGACATCAACCTGGCCGATCAGATGGCCTCCCTCATGCTTGCGCAGCGCGCCTACCAGGCCAACATCTCGGTCGCCGAGCGGGCCAAGACCACCTACGAAGCAGCGATCGGAATCGGTAAGTGAGCATCGCACCCATCGGCATCCCCGGCGGCTTCGGCGTCACGCCGGGCTTCGGTCTCAACCCGGCCTACGGCGTCGCTGCCGGCACGCCGACGACGCAGGTCGACAACACCGCGGGCGCGCAGGGCGTGCAGTCCTTCGGCACGCTCCTGGCGGACAAGCTGTCCGACCTCAACGGTGTCCAGCAGCGCAGCGATCAACTCGCGGTCAAGGCCGCGACCGGGGACCTGCAAGACATTCACGAGTACACGATCGCCGCCAACGAGGCCGCGGTCGCCACCCAGCTTGTGGTGACCGTCCGTAACAAGGCG
>JAUNUZ010000220.1 GCA_030537915.1 Micrococcales bacterium | reverse complement strand
CTGGATCACGGGCGTCCGGGGATTTCAGTGTGGTACTCAATGAGCGCTGCCAGGCGGGCTGCGGCCTCGCGACCGTGGGCGCCGTCCGCCTTCTGGATCGCCATGACGGCGACGGTGTCGGTGTCGGACAGATCGAGGCTGACCCAGGGCGCACCGCCGCTGAACTGCATTCGCACGATCTGCTCCCACGGCAGCCGCCGAGTCAGCAGGAGATTGCGAACGGTCAGCCCCGTCTGACTCGGCAGCGCCTCGATACGCGAGTAACGAAAGAGCAGCCAGGAGATCCCGGCCCCCACGGCGAAGAAGAAGGCCCGATCGAGCAGGGTCCATTGGGCGCCCGGGATCGTCGCCGCCGCATAGCCGCAGCTCAGAAGGACAATGACAGACAGCACCCGCGGCACCCGCACCCCCCACCGCGGGCGGAAGGGGGCATACGGATCGTCCACGGGCCGGCTGCGGCCCTTGTCCGGCCCAGGCGTCAGATTCGACATGCGGCGATGTCGGTGACGAGGATGCCCCGGGCACCCAGTGCGTAGAGCGTGTCCATCACCTTGTTCATCCCCTGCCGTCGAACCATGGCGCGGACCGCGACATACCCCTTGTCGTGCAGCGGCGAGACCGTCGGGGACTCGATCCCGGGGGTGATCTGGCACGCCTGCTCGACAAGGGTGACGCGGACGTCGTAGTCGATCATCACGTAGGCCTGCGCCGTCACCACGCCGTGCAGACGTCGCGCGAGGATCTGCAGGCGGCCCTCGTCGGCGGCCTCCCGGCGGGCGATGAACACGGCCTCGGAACGCAGGATCGGCTCGCCGAAGGGCTCGAGCCCCTGGTTGCGCAGGGTGGTGCCGGTCTGGACCACATCGGCGATGACGTCGGCAACCCCGAGCGTGATCGAGGTCTCGACCGCCCCGTCGAGGCGGACGACCTCGGCCTGCACTCCCGCCTCGTCCAGGTGTGCGCGGACCAGCCCGTCGTAGGAGGTGGCGATCCGCTTGCCGGCCAGGTCGCCAACCGAACGCGCGGTACCTGCGGGTGCCGCGAACCGGAATGTCGACTCCGCAAAGCCGAGGGTCAGCACCTCGACGGCGTCCGAGCCGGAGTCGAGCAGCAGGTCACGCCCGGTGATCCCGCCGTGCAGGGTGCCGGAGCCGACATAGAGCGCGATATCGCGTGGGCGCAGGTAGAAGAACTCGATGTCGTTGTCCGGGTCCGCGACGACCAGCTCCTTGCTGTCCCGGCGCATGCGGTAGCCGGACTCCCTGAGCATCGTGACGGTGGACTCGGACAGGGATCCCTTGTTGGGTATGGCGATTCGCAGCATTGGCCTGGTCTCGATTCGGTCTACGGATGGAGCTTTGCAAGCGCGGTGGGCGGGGCCGATCCGCTCACAGATGCTCGTAGACCTGCTCGGGGGTGATGCCGCGATCGACCATGAGGACGCACAGGTGGTACAGAAGCTGGCTGATCTCCTCGGTCGTGCGCCCGGTGCCCTCATGCTCGGCCGCCATCCACACCTCGGCGGCCTCCTCGACGATCTTCTTGCCGATGAAGTGCACGCCGGCGTCGAGCTCGCGCACCGTTCCCGACCCCTGCGGGCGGGACACCGCGCGCTGCACCACAAGCGCATACATGTCGTCAAACGTCTTCACGAGGCCCAACTGTATCGAGGTCGTAGGCCACCGGGTATCGGCCACTCCTGCACCATCGCTCCCCTTCGCCGAAGGCGACCGGTCAGCGACGGTGTTCGGGATCAGGCGAGGTCGCGGATCGTGACGGCAGTCGCCACGGCGCTCATCGCGGCCTCATAACCCTTGGATTCGCGAGCGCCCGACAGACCCGAGCGATCGCGTGCTTGAGCCTCGTTCTCGCAGGTGAGGATGCCGAAGCCGACGGGCTTGCCGCTGTCGACGGCAATCCTCGCAAGCTGGTGGCTGACGGTGTCGGCGATGAACTGGAAGTGCGGTGTGCCGCCCTTGATGATGACCCCGAGTGCCACGACCGCGTCGTAGCGGGAGGCAAGCCTGGCCACCACGAGCGGCACTTCGAAACTGCCTGGCACTTCGACGAGGACGGAGTCCGTGACCTGCGCGTCGGCCAGCCCCAACTTGGCCCCCGCGACGAGCCCGCCCATGAAGGCCTCGTGCCATTGCGCGGCGACGATCGCGACGCGTAAACCCGATCCGTCGACGCCGAAATCCGGAGATCCGCTGCCAGCCATCTCTCATCCCTCCATCGGGTGCGCGCCCACACTCGTGGTCGCGCAACGCTTCGCTGTCTTATCGGCATCTGGGGCACCGGCGACGAGCACGTGGCCCATGCGGGTTGCCTTGGTGCGCAGGTAGTGGGCGTTCTCTGCGGTCGCCTCCGGTCCGATAGGGCGCGCCGCGACGACATCGATGCCACCCTCTCGCAACGCGGTCACCTTGGTGGGGTTACCGGTGAGCAGCGTGACCCGGGTCAGCTCCAGGTCGTGCAGGATGGCGATGGCCGCGTCGTACTCGCGAGCATCGACAGGCAACCCGAGGGCCAGCTGCGCGTCCACCGTGTCCAAGCCGGTGTCCTGCAGCGCGTAGGCAGACAGCTTGGCAAGCAGTCCGACCCCGCGCCCCTCGTGCCCGCGCAGGTAGACGACGGCACCCCCGCGCTGGGCCACGAGCTCGAGGCCCGCATCGAGCTGCGGGCCGCAGTCGCACCGCACGCTGCCGAACGCGTCGCCCGTAAGACACTCGGAGTGGACACGCACGAGTGGAACGGCAGGCGCACCGGGCTCGGCCCCGTTCGACGGCGCGATGAGCGCGACGTGCTCGGCACCGGTCACGCGGTCGTGATAACCGTGCATCGTGAAGCGTCCGTGTCGCGTGGGCAGCACCGTGGTGACGCGGTGCTCGACCCGATCGTGTCGCCGCCGCCAGCGCACGAGCTCGGCGATCGTCACGACGGGCAGGCCATGTCGTCGGCCGAGGTCGATGACGTCAGGGGTTCGCATCATCGTGCCGTCGTCGTGGACGAGTTCGCCGATGACGCCTACGGGGGTCAGCCCCGCGAGTCGGCACAGGTCGACGGCGGCCTCGGTGTGGCCGCGCCGCGCGAGTACGCCGCCGTCGCGGGCCCGCAACGGCACGAGGTGGCCGGGGCGCACGAGATCAGCCCGGACTGCGCTCGGGTCGGCGAGAGTGCGGGCGGTGTGCGCCCGGTCCGCCGCACTGATGCCCGTCGTCACCCCCACCGCCGCGTCGACGGTCACCGTGTAGGCGGTGCGAAGCTCGTCCTCGTTGCGCGCCACCATCTGCGGCAGGTCGAGTCGGTCCGCCAGCTCCCGGGTCAGCGGCGCACAGAGGTAGCCGGAGCTGTGCCGGATCGCCCACGCGCACCAGGCGTCGGTGAGGGTGGCCGCGGCGATCACGACGTCTCCCTCGTTCTCACGGTCGACGTCGTCCAGGACCAGCACGGGACGTCCCTCGCGCATGGCCGCGAGCGCCTGCGGGATCGTGTCGATGCTCATGCCGACGCTCCCTGCTCGATTCGGCCGGACTGACCCGGCCGCTCGCCGCCCTCGATGCGTGCGACCCGCATCCACACGACGAAGCCCCAGACCACGAGGCCGCCGTAGATGAGGTAGAGGACTGCGCTCGGGTAGTACTGGCTGTGCCACAGGAGCGGCACCCCGACGAGGTCGACGGCGATCCAGGCAAGCCAGAAGTCGACCCAACCGCGGGCCATCGCATACGTAGCGACGATCGAACCGACGAAGATCCACGCGTCGGTCCAGTAGTACCAGCGCGGTGCTGGCCATCCCGCGCCGACGGCCGCGAAGATCTGCTGACAGATCAGGACCCCGACGACCCAGACGAGCAGATAGCCCAGCCGCTCACGGGCCGTGGCCCAACGCGGGACGATCGCAGGCGCGTCGTGTGCCTTGCCCTTACGCGCCCGATTCCACATCCACCACCCGTAGACGCTGGTGATGACGAAGAAGACCTGCCGGAAGGCCTGCCCGTAGAGAGGGTGGCGGCCTTCGGAGGACATGACGGCGACACCGAAGAAGACCGTGAAGAGTATGACGTTGCCGACGATGCCGACCGGCCAGGCCCACACTCGGCGCCGCAATCCGCCCACAGCGGAGGCGAATCCGAACACGTTGCCGATGATCTCGCGCCACAGGAGCGGATAGCCCGCGATATCGATCTGCGCGTCGAAGAGGGCACTGAGGATGTCGCTCATGCAGGAACCTCCAGGGTCGATCGGGTGCCGGTTGCCGGCTGCAGGGGTTGCGCTTGCGACTGCAGGAGGGACTCGACGTACTTGGCAAGGATGTCGACCTCGAGGTTGACGACGTCGCCGACCGCGGCGGCGCCCAGGGTTGTCGCCGCGAGGGTAGCGGGGATGAGACTTACCTGGAATCCGCCCGGCACGATGGCGCTGACGGTCAGGGAGATCCCGTCGAGCGCGATCGAACCCTTCTCGACGACATAGCGCCGCAGCGAGTCCGGCAGCGCGATGGTGACGACCTCCCAGCGGTCGCCGGGCTCGCGGGCAGTAATGGTGCCGGTGCCGTCGACGTGGCCCTGGACGATGTGGCCGCCGAGCCGACCGTCGGCGCGCACCGCCCGTTCGAGGTTGACCGGGGAGCCGGGTCGCAGCCCACCGAGTCCGCTGCGGGCCAGGCTCTCGGCCATGACGTCCACCGCGAACGTCTGGTCGTCGTGGTCGGTCACTGTGAGGCAGACCCCGTTGACGGCGATCGAGGCGCCGTGGCTCGCGTCCGCGACCACGAGCGGCCCTGCCACCCGCAGGACGGCGGAGTCGGCTCCGGGGGTGAGGTCGACGACGTGGCCGAGTTCCTCGACGATT
>JAUNUZ010000219.1 GCA_030537915.1 Micrococcales bacterium | reverse complement strand
CATTGCCAGGATCGTCGAGCGTTTCGGGCTGGGCCGATCGGGTCAGGGGCGGGAGTCGCTCGACGCCTTCGTCGACGAGATGGCGTCGCGGACGGCAAAGGACTGGCTCGCGATGGCGAGGGGACATGAGCGCGCGCGGCACAGCGTGCTGCGGGCTATTCGCGTCGCGGCGGACGGCTCGTGGGTGCGGCGCCCGACGGCGGCCGGGTTGCGTCAGCTCATCGACCTGAACCTCGGCTCCTTCATCGCCCCGGGGCGAGAGCTGCTCGAGGCGACGACCATCCCCGTCTGGGCGCTGCAGCCGGAGGAGGGGGACTACGACGGCGGATTCGCCGCCTTCTCCGAGCTCGCGCAGCAGCGGCCCGGCTGGTCCGCGCGCACGTTGGAGGGTGGCATGCACGTCGTGCACACGCACCGTGAAGAGGTCCTGGAGCAGCTGCGCAGCTTGCTGGAGACGCTCCCGGACTGAACAGCGCGCAGCCGGTCGCTACGATGTGAAAATGTAACAACAAAGCATTGACACCATCGATCGGGACCGGCAGGCTTGGCCCACCGCTCGACGACGCGCGCCGATCGCCGTCGTGGGCCCAGCTGAAGGAGGCACTCAGGTGCGGATCGGAGTCGCTGGCGTAGGCCGAATCGGAGCCTTCCACGCGCGAACCCTGCGAGACCTTAAGTTTGTCGATTCGGTCGTCCTCGCCGACGCGATGCCGGGCGCCGCTGCCCGTGTCGCCGCGGAACTCGGCGTCGAGCACGTCGCCGACGTGCCGACACTGCTCGAGTCCGGCATCGACGGCTTCGTCATTGCGACGGCCACCCCCGCCCACGCGCCGCTGCTGCGTGCTGGTGTCGCCGCCGGGATACCGACCTTCTGCGAGAAGCCCGTCGCCGGCACCCTGCAGGAGTCGATCGACCTCGTCCGACTCGAGGCCGAGACCGACGTGCCGATTCACATCGGCTTCCAGCGCCGCTTCGATGCCGGCTACCGACGTGCCAAGGCGGCCGTCGAGTCCGGCGAACTCGGCTGGATCCACTCCGTCCGCTGCTGCACCCACGACCAGGCGCCGCCGCACGCGGCATACATCCCCACCTCTGGTGGCATCTTCCGGGACTGCAACGTTCACGACTTCGACATCCTGCGCTTCGTCTGCGGTCAGGAGGTCGCCTCCGTCTACGCGACGGGGGCGAACAAGGGGGATGCGTATTTCGCCGAAGGCGGCGACGTCGACACCGCAGCCGCCCTGCTCACGCTGCAGGACGGCACCCTCGTTACCGTCACCTCGACCCGCTATAACGGCGCCGGTCACGACGTGCGCATGGAGGTCAGCGGCAGCGAAGGCGCGATCGCCGTCGGCCTCGATGACAGCCTCGCGTTGCGCTCCGCCGAGGAGGGCGTCAGTTTCCCCGCCGGCCCGCAGAAGTGGTCGTTCATGGAGCGTTTCCTGCCCGCCTACCAGGCCGAGCTCTCAGCGTTCGCCGACGTGGCGGCCCGTACGATTCCGTCGCCGTGCACCGTGGCCGACGCCCTCCAGGCTTTTCGTACCGCCGAGGCCTGCGAGGTCTCCCGGCACGAGGGCCGAGTCGTGGCCATGTCTGAGATTCCGACCGCCTGAGCAAAGCAAGCACCGTCCGTGCTGCCACCCTTCCAGCACACCTGCCCAACGCCTCCGGCGTCGATACCGCCCCCTGACCAGGCTGTCAGGGCCATCGAAAGGCTCGACACATGTCTCGCTTCCGCCGTACCTCGATTGCTGTGGCACTGATCGCCAGCATCCCTTTGGCGGTGTCCGCCTGCTCCTCCTCGGGGGGTAAGCAGACGACGGACAGCACCGCGGATGCTGGTGGCGCCGTCGCCGGCACCCCGACGATGAAGGTCGCCATGATCACCCACCAGGCCCCCGGCGACACCTTCTGGGACATCATCCGCAAGGGTGCCGAGGCAGCCGCCAAGAAGGACAACGTCCAGCTCGATTACACCGCGGACCCGGACGCCACGAAGCAGGCGCAGCTCCTTCAGGCGGCCATCGACAAGAAGGTCGACGGCATCGCCGTGACCGACCCCAACAACGGCGCGCTCGGACCGGCCATCAAGAAGGCGATCGCCGCGGGGATCCCCGTGACGATGTTCAACGCCGGTGGCACCGAGGCCATGGGGCTGGGCGCGCTCGCCTACTTCGGGCAGGGCGAGACTGACGCCGGCAAGGCAGTCGGCGAACGGATCGTCAAGGACGGCGGCAAGAAGATCGTCTGCGTCATCCAGGAGCAGGGTCAGCAGCAGCTCGAAGACCGCTGTGCGGGCGTGACGACGGGAGCGGCCGGCGCGTCGGTGGAGCGTATCTACGTCAACGGCCGGGACGACTCCGCCGTCGCGACGACGATCCAGGCCAAGCTCACCCAGGACAAGGCGATCGACTGGGTGGTCACGCTGGGTGCTCCCTTCGCGCTCGACGCGATCAAGTCCGTGTCCGGCGCCGGCAGCTCCGCCAAGATCGGCACGTTCGACACGAACAAGGAGCTCGTCAACGCCGTCAAGGACGGCAAGGTCACGTGGGCCATCGACCAGCAGCCCTACCTGCAGGGTTACCTCGCCGTCGACGCACTGTGGCTCTACAAGACGAACGGCAACATCATCGGCGGTGGCAACAATGTCGCGACCGGGCCGGCCTTCATCGACAAGGACAACGTCGAGGCCGTCGCGAAGTTCGCCGCCAACGGGACCCGGTGACGACTCATGAGCACGACCACCCCCACCGCTCCCGCGTCGGCGCCCGCTGACGATCGCGTCGCGAATCGCTCGGCCCTCTCGTTGTTCATGTCGATGCCGGCCGTGGGCGCGCTCATCGGCCTCGTCGTCCTTGTCGCCCTCTTCATGGTGTCGGCCGAGGCGTTCCGCAATATCAGCAACGTCGGCACGATTCTGTATGCGGCGGCGACCATCGGGATCATGGCGATCTTCGTCGCCCTCCTCATGATCGGCGGGGAGTTCGACCTGTCCACCGGTGTGGCGGTGACCTTCTCGGGCCTCGCGGCGGCGCACCTGTCGTGGTATTTCGGGATGAACGTGTGGCTCGGCGTCTTCCTGGCGCTGCTCCTCTCGTTGTCCGTCGGCGCCTTCAACGGTTGGCTGCTGCACAAGACCGGCCTGCCGAGCTTCCTCGTCACCTTGGGTAGCTTCTTCGTGCTCCAGGGCGTCAACCTCGCCGTGACCCGCATCGTCACCGGTGGCGTCTCCTCCAACACGATCAGTGACATGGACGGCTGGGACAGCGCCCAGACGGTCTTCGCCTCGAGCTTCAGCATCGGTCCGGTGCAGATCCAGACCGTCGTCATCTACTGGATCGTGCTGACCGTGATCGTGTCCTGGGTCCTCTTGCGGACCCGGGTAGGCAACTGGATCCTCGCCTCTGGCGGCGACGCCGCGGCCGCTCGAGCCGTCGGTGTTCCGGTGACGGCCACGAAGATTGGCCTCTTCATGGGGACGGGCTTCGGCGCCTGGCTCGTCGGCATGCACATGCTCTTCAACTACAACAACGTGCAATCCGGCCAGGGCCTGGGAAACGAGTTCATCTACATCATCGCCGCGGTCATCGGTGGCTGCCTGCTCACCGGCGGCTACGGCTCGATCGTCGGTGCCTCGATCGGTGCCCTCATCTACGGAATGACGAACCTCGGCATCAGCTACGCGGGGTGGGACGTGGACTGGCTCAAGACCTTCCTCGGGGTCATGCTCATCGGCGCGACCCTCGTCAACATGTACGTCAAGAAGAAGGCGGACGCGTCATGAGCACCGCAGCGCAGGACCAGGCCCACGCTCGAGAGTCGGACGCTACGTCGTTACTCGTCATGGAGGACGTCGGCAAGTCCTATGGCAACGTCGACGCCCTCCGCGGGGTCTCGATGGATGTCCGCCAGGGTGAGGTCACCTGCGTCCTCGGCGACAACGGCGCCGGCAAGTCGACGCTCATCAAGATCATCGCCGGACTGCACGGGCACACCTCCGGGACGATGCTCATCGGAAACAAGGACATCCACTTCAGCTCGCCTCGTGAGGCTCAGGGCATGGGGATCGCCACGGTCTATCAGGACCTCGCGCTCGCGCCCTTGATGAGCGTCTGGCGCAACTTCTTCCTCGGTAACGAGATGACGAAGGGTTTTCTGAGGAGCCTCGATATCCCCACGATGCAGCGGATCGCGGGCGAGGAGCTGACGAAGATGGGTATCGCCATCCCCGATCTGGATCGGCCGATCGGTGCGTTGTCCGGTGGGCAGAAGCAATGCATCGCGATCGCCCGGGCCATCTACTTCGGTGCGAAGGTGGTCATTCTCGACGAGCCGACCGCGGCCCTGGGCGTCAAGCAGTCCGGGGTGGTGCTCAAGTACATCGCCAAGATGCGGGACGCCGGCCTCGGGGTCGTCTTCATCACCCACAACCCGCACCATGCCTACCTCGTGGGCAATCACTTCATCATCCTCAAGCTTGGCCGCGTGGTCCTCGACGCCCACCGCGACCAGCTCACCCTGGACCAGCTGACCACCGAGATGGCCGGCGGGCAGGAGCTCGCTGAGCTCAGTCACGAACTCGGTGACCTTGACCCCGGCAAGGTCGTCACCCCGAGCACACTCGAGCCCGGTGAGGTTGACCCCCCGACGAACGCGATGAAGATCGTCAGCGGCGACCCCGAGAACTGACGGGCTCGTCTAGCAGCGCCTACCAGGGTGCCTGCGGCGTCGGGTGGGGGTGGTCGGGCCCGATGAGCACGTGGCGCGGTCCGCTCGTGACGCCGATGCTGTTGATGCCCATGCTCGTCCTCGATGAGGTTCAGTAGCCGGTGGCCCTATGGCGATTTAAGCACTGTCAGACCAT
>JAUNUZ010000218.1 GCA_030537915.1 Micrococcales bacterium | reverse complement strand
ACCCACCTGAAGAGGGGCGGGGCAGTAAGTCGCCGGGATGCGGATGCTCGATGGGCACAATCTCTCCAGGAAGCGTTCTCCCGGCAGGGCCGCAACCAGGAAGTTCGACGCTGCAAGCGTGAGGAGCATGGACTCCGCCTCGCTGCAGGTGCCCCTGGAGCGGATGTCTTCGACCCTGCTCGACAGGCCAGCGCCGTCGAGGAGGTCGTCCGGGCAGCGAGCCACGAGGCCCGCGAAGCGCTCGAAAGCCACAGGGTCGCGCAGGAGGAAGTTGACGTCGACCCGGAAGGCGGCCTTGGCGAAGTCCAACTCGGCCAGAGTGGGTCGCCGCGCCGCGAGGCGGCGCAGCAGCGCCCGGACCGGGAGCTTGCCGGTCGGGACCGAGACGAACTGCGTGGGGCAGTGGCGCAGCGCCCAGTCGGCCACCGGGGCAGCGAGGTACGGCGGACGCAACTCGACTCCCTCCTCCATCCACGCGTGGTCACCCTGCACTGTGAGCAAGTAGCCCGCGAGCAGGTGGACGAGATCGACTTCCCGGCGCGCGTTGAGGAGATCGGTGGGGCAGGAATCGGCAAACCCATCCCTGTCCACTTTTGAGCGCTCAAACCGGGTGGAGGAGCTGCGGTAAGCCTCTTCCCGAGTCGGCGGCGGCACCTGCGGACCGGACGCCCGGGCCGGGTCTGAGTCTCCCGTGATGATCTCCCGCAGGGGTGAGCGGAAGAGGTCGGCGACGGGCCGGAGAATGTCGAGCCGCCGGGCACCCGCTTCGGAGGAGAATGCGATGAGGCCGCGCCAGTAGGACCGCGCCCACGTTCGTCCGCGATCAGCGCCGAACTCCGGGACGCCGAAGTCGGTCCAGGGCAGCTCACGGACGGGCCCGAAGTGGCCGGCTCGGGCGGCGAGGATCCGGTATGAGTCGTAGCCGGCGAAGAGCTCGTCGGCTCCCTCCCCAGAGAGGACTCCGCGGATGCCCTCGGCACGTGCCCGTCGGGCAAGTGCAGTCATCCCGATCGGGCCCAGCCGGACGAGAGGGACGCGGCGCGTTCGGACGTAGTCGACGAATGTGTCGACCGTCTCGCGTGGGGTGAGCATGTGCTGGACGAAGTCCATGTCGAGGGCTTCGGCAACCTGCCGCTGGCGCCCCGAGACGACCTCGTCGCCCTCGAGGCACAGGGCGAGACCGAGCCGCGCCCCCTGCTCTCGCGCGAGCGCGCCGATGATCGTCGAGTCGATCCCGCCGGAGAGAAGGCAGGCGACTCGGCCGGTCGACCTGAGCCGGATCCCGACGGCGTGGCGAAGCGCCCCCTCAAGCTCGTCGAGGTCCGACTCGGGGCCACCCAGGCCGCTTTCGTCCTGCGCAGCGCAGCGCTGGGCCGGCGGGTCCGTCTCGTTCGACACGGGGGTCACCTCCGCCACCTCCGGCGGCCGCGGTGTGGGAGGTGCCTTGGGTGTACCCGATGCTCCCGGTGCCATGGACGCGGACCAGCGGTCTTCGCTGACGATGCGGCCGGAGGCGTCGAAGACCATGACGTGGCCCGGGCGGACCTGGCCGATGCCGCGGTAGGGAGACAGGCCGCCTGTCGGAGCCCAGTCAGAGAGGATGGCCGCGAGGCCATCCAGGTCAAACATGGAGTCGGACCCCGTGTCCCCGCGCAGGGCGAGCACCGCCCCCAAGTTCGAGGCCAGCGCTACACCTTGCGGCAGCTCCGCCCAGTAGAGCGGTGCGATGCCGAACCGGTCCCGGATGGCGAATGTCGGTCCGGCGGCGGTGAGCCGCACGACCGCTGCGAATTGGCCGTCGATCTGGCGGAGGAACTCCGGCCCCAGCTCGCGCAGGCCTGCGACCAACACCTCGATCTCGGAGGCGCCGGACAGACCGAGAGTCTCCTGCAGTTCGCTGAGGTTGAACAGCTCCCCGTTGAAGGCAGCAGCCTCTCCGTGCGGTCCGCTCCACGGCTGCAGTGGGGCCCCCTCGTCCCAGTGCGCGAGGCGGGAGGCAACGAGGATGAGTCCGTCCCCGTCCCAGCGAGCTGCGCCGTCAGGGCCCCGGCCTGCGATGGCCGACGCCGCCGCGTCGAAGTCGGCACCTGGCGGCGTCTGGCCGACGATCGCGGCGACCCCGCACACGGCTCAGACCCGCTCGTACAGCGCGCGAACCTGGGCGAGGTTGCGGAAGTCGCTCGCGTCTGCGCTCTCAAGCGCCTCCTCGTCGCCCGTGGCGTCGATGAGGACCTCGAGGATCGCGACGATCGATAGTGAATCGAGCATCCCCTGACGCGCCAGGTCTTCTGCCGCTCGCACGTCGGCTGCCTCGTGCGCGTAGAAGACGTTCTCCATGAGCTCGTTCTCGACCTCGGCCCACGGCCTCTTGCTGTTCATGATCTACCCCCGGTGAATTTGATGTTGGTCAGGTGAGTAATTGCGACCAGGGCTACGCAGGGCGCAGGCTACGGGTGCGCTGATAGCGCAGGGTCGCCAGGAGCCCGGTGGCAATCTGGCGTAACGCCGGCTCGCTCCACCCCGGGCACGCCTCGAGATAGGGCGTGAAGTCGATGTCGCTGAGCCCGTGGGCGTCGGCGTCCGCCGTGAGGCGGCGCAGCACGTCGGCCGGGAGGGCGTAGTAGTAGTCCTCCTGGGTCTGCTCCAGGGCGTAGGTGTCCGTCGTCGGCGGTCGCGCGATGATCGAGGCGGGCACGCCCAACTCGCTGGCAAACGCGTAGACGCGGGGCTTGCTCAGGTCGCCAATGGCGCAGATGTCAGCCGCATCGTCCCCATATTTGACGACGAAACCCGTGTCGAGCTCGTCGCCGTTGCTGGCGCCAACGACCGCGTAGTTGAGGCGCTCTGCATCGGCGTAGGCGAAGGCCATGCGGGTGCGCTGCTTGCGATTCTGGTAGGCGATGACGGCCCGCAGGTCATCGACCGACATTGACAGCGTCTTCTCCGGGGTGCCGTGGCGCTCGCCGATGGAGACCCGGTAGACGAGAGTGCCGAGCCGCTTCGCCAGGGACGGCACGGCGTTGACCGCGTAGGCGTGGACCGCCGGGTCATACTCCGGGGCATACCTGCGGATGAGATCGGTGATCTGCGCGATCGGCTGCTGCGCCTCGATGGCCGCGCCGATGGGGCGCTCGACGAACTGTGTGCCCGCGTTCGCCGCGGCCTCGTCGACGAACCCGCGGGTCTCCGGTCCAGTGCTGGCGCTGTCGGGCAGGTAGAGCGCGGTAACGTTCTCCGGTCCGAGTGCGCGGGCGCACAGGTGGAGGACGACGCTGGAGTCGATGCCCCCGGACAGCTGGACGACAGCGCCTTTTTTGCTCAGAGCCTGCACCTGGTCACGAATCCAGTCACAGCGCTGCTCGACGTCGTGTGCGATGTTCATTTACCGCTCTCTCCTAGATTGAGCCGATCAACAATGCGGATGTCGCAGAGGCCCGCGATGGACCCGAATTCCGTATGGAGAATGCGCCGCACCTGCGCGGGGCGCGGGGTGATCGCGTCGGGGACGATCTCGACGATGGGGACGCGGTCGCCACCCACCCGGGCGGGGCGGCTCGTGGTCCGGACGACGACGGGAGCGAACGCCTCCTCGATGATGCGGGCCAGGGTGCGAAGGTCGACCTTCGTACCCGCGACGTTGAGGATGTGGTCGGCCCGGCCCCCATGTCTAAGCGTCCCGTCGGGCAGTGCAGTGCCTAGGTCGCCGGTGCGCACGTGCTCCTCGGGGCCCGGTCCGGGCAGGGCTTCCTCGTAGGGCGGCGGGATGTAGCGCCACATCGCGAACGGCGTCCTAGCGTAGATCTCCCCCTCCGGGCCATCCCCTCCGGCTGAGGGCAGCAACGGCATCGAGGCCATCGGGGGCATTGAGGCCGCAGCCCGCACCTCCAGACAGACTCCGGGCAGCGGGCGGCCGATCGTGCCCTCCACGAAGTCGGCGAGTGGGCCATCCCACAGTGCCAACCGGGGACCGAGCTCGGCCTGGCCGTACATGTTCGTCAGCCAGGCGCCGGGGAAGCGGCGTGCCAGAGCTGCAGTGGCGCCGCCGGAGAGGCGGCCGCCGGCGATGATGATCCGGCGCACCCGCTCAGGCGCGACGTCCGCAGAGAGCAGCAGGGGCGCGTGCTGTGGCAGCGCGTAGAGCGTGATCGGCCCATCCCCGTCCCTGGCGATCTCACCGAGTGCCGGCAGCCCCCATTTCGCATCCGCGAAGGTCACCGGAACCCCTGCCACGTGATGGCTGTGGACGATGCTCAGTCCATAGGCGAACCCGGGCGGCGGCAGCGCGACATGCAGAGTGCCGTCATCGACGAGCCCGAGGGCCGCGCAGATGGCGCGCGCGTGGGCGGTGATCGTGGATCTGCGGTAGACGACGCACTTGGGATTGCCCGTGGACCCGGAGGTGGGGAACGCGAGCAGGGGCTCGGCGACCGCCTCGGTGCCCGTGACCGCGCATGAGGCACGCTGATCGGTGCGCCCTGCAAGGTCCGTGACGAACGTAGGTCGACTGGAAAGCCCGCACACCAGGTCGGCGGCAGCCGCGAGACCGTCGTGCGGGCCGGGCGGACGAACGACAACCGTGTCGCCCCGCTCAACGGCATCCAGGTAATCACCCAGAGCGCGAGCGCGCGCTCCGAGGTGACCCTGCTCAGCCGCCTCAGCGACGGCAATGATGCTCAACGTCATCGTGCATCCCCCCACCCAATCCGACCCTGACTCATTCTCCCCTGGTTCCCCGCCGACCTGTGGGTACCCACCGCAGGGGTCTCAATTCCGCTGCTCCGTGTGACCGCGCTGCCGTTCCGGGTGGCGTCTGTTGGTGCGGCCTAGAGTGGGACGAACATCGTGGGTGCTCGAAAAATCGAGGGGGAAAAGATGGG
>JAUNUZ010000217.1 GCA_030537915.1 Micrococcales bacterium | reverse complement strand
GTGAGCCGCACACGCGCGCGGTCATGAGAATCGTCACTGCCGATGCCAGGTACTTTGCAATAACAGGTAGCCGGTACTACCGTAGGAGGACAGGAGGTCGACATGCCGCGCACGACGCCCGAACGCTCAAGCCAGTTCCGCAAGGGAGCCCTCGAGCTCGCGATCCTCGCCCTGCTGGGCGAACGGCCGCGCTACGGCGGTGAGCTCGTCGACGAACTCAGCGCGCGACCCGGCCTGGAGACCACGGCGGGAACCGTCTACCCGTTGCTGTCGCGCCTCGCGAAGGCCGGCGCCGTGAGGACGACCTGGCAGGAGTCGTCGGCCGGGCCACCGCGCAAGTACTACGACCTGTCGGCCTCGGGTCGTCGCGATCTGGCCGCGCTCACCCTCGAATGGACCCGGCTCGCCCGCGGTCTGGACACCCTCTTGAAGGAGGTCACCCCATGAAGACAGACCACACCTTGGCCATCGAGAGCTATCTGCGCGCCGTCTCCACGAACCTGACTGCGCTGTCGGCCCGGGACCGTCACGCCGTGATGACGGACCTGGCGTCGCTCCTGCGCGAGGATGCGGCGCGCGTCGGGCCCGACGCCGCGATAGCCGCGCTCGGCAGCCCGGCAGACTACGCCACGGGCATTTTCGACGCCTGGTCTCTGGATGGGCCGGTCGACGCGCAGCCGCAGGGACACATCGGTCCCGTGCCCGTCGACCTGCGCGGCCCGTCCGTCGCGCGGCTCACGGCGCGGTTCTTCGATCCGAGCGATCCACACGTGTTCACGCCGCGCCTCTTCGGCGCCGGGTGGGGTATCAATCTCGGTGCGGTCGCGGTAAGGCTGCGGCTCCTGCGCCCCGACGACGTCGACGCCGCCGTGCTGGCCGCCGTGCCCCGTGGCGCCACCGTGGCCACGCTCGCGGTCCCTGCGGCGGTGGCCGCGTCGGTGCTCGCAACGCTCTGCACGCGAGCGGGCGACCTGCCCGACCGACTGCCCACCCACTGGGATATCGCGGGCGAACCAAACGCCTTCGCCGCCAAGAGACTCGTGCTGGCCTGTCTGGCCGCCCTCGTCTCGGTGCCGCTGGTGCCGGCCGTCGACGCAGCTGCGCGCCGGGCACCGGTGGAAGAGCAGCTGGTGTGGAACGCACAGGCGCTTCTGTGGTCCGGGCTGGGGGCCTCCCTGGCCGGCGTCACCATGACGAATGCCCGCGGCGGCCGACATGGCAACCTCGTGCTGCTCGGCCTCGCTGTCAGCGGCGCTGCGGCGCTCGTCTCGCTCGCGGCGCCCATCCGTGCCGGGGTGCATCGGGTGGCCACCGGCTGACCGGTCCCATCCGGCGCAGGGTTGTCGGTGGTGGAGTCCACACTGATGCCCATGAGTCAGGGACACTCCCCGCCGGGATGGCCGCGCGCGGTCCCGCCGCCGGAGGTGCCGCAGTGGCGGGAGGCGGCGGTGCCGTGGCTGCTCGACCATTGCCCCGCGGACTATCGCGCGTACTCGGTGTGGCGCCGTCATCCCGAGGCGCTCGCCTGGATCGCCGCCAAGCATGTCGCCGCGCAGGTCGAGGCCATGCGGTCGGCGTACCGCGTGGCACGAATCGAGTTGGCAGAACAGGTCGGCCCGGAAGCGCTCGCCGAGGTGCTCCGCGCGTTGGAGGCGGAGGGGCTGCGGTTGCGGGCGACCGCCCGGGCCACCGAGCTCATCGCCCAGGCGATGTCCGGCACCCGCTTCGTGCCGCGCCTGTGACGGCTGCAATGACTGTGGGCGCCGATGCGCTGCCCAGGATCACTCGGCCTCTGCCTCGCCGGGCTCGGCCGGCACCGCGCCTTGCGCGCCGAGCCTGCGCAGGGCAGCGCGCAGCCGCCGAGCAGCCTCGTCCATCGCCTCGGATGCGGGATCGCGCTCGGCATTGCGCAGGTCATGGTCCTGCGGCCCCCACGTGGGCCACACATGCAGGTGGACGTGCGGCACGTCGAAGCCCGCGATGAGGAGGCCGACGAAGGGGCAGCCCCACTCGGCCTGCTGCGCCTGACCTATGGTCTGCGCGACCGACATCAAGTGGTCGAGCAGGTCGGGATCGAGCTGCGTCCAGACAGGGATCTCCGCGCGCGGGACGACGAGCACGTGTCCGGGGCGCAGGGGCTCGATCGTGAGGAAGGCGACAGCGCGGTCGTCGCTCCACACGAAGCGGCCCGGGATCTCGTTGCGAATGATCCTGGTGAAGAGAGTCGGCATGGGCTCCTGCCTACGCCACGGCCCCGGCCCTCGGCAACCGCCACATAGGCCGACCGTGGTGGTCTTGGGGGAGGGAGCAGCGGCGGGGGCGACCTGCCGAAAGAGTTCAGCACGTGCAGCGAACCGCACCTGTCGGTCAGCTCACGTCCAGTCGCCTGGGCGCCTGCCACCTGCTAGACGGCGTACTCTCAAACGGCTGACCCGATACCTGTGGTGTCCACCCACTGTGCGGGCGGAGATCGCTAGCCCGGCCGTGCTCGGACGGGTGAACACCTGAGGAAGGACCTGCCGCATCGTGAGCTTGCTGGCCTCGATCACCGGACCCGCCGACCTGATCGGGTTCTCGCGCGATGAATTGATTCTGCTGGCCGACGAAATCCGGGACTTCCTCGTGCGTGAGGTGTCCCGCACCGGTGGCCACTTGGGTCCCAACCTTGGGGTCGTCGAGCTGACGATCGCGTTACACCGTATTTTCGACAGCCCGCGCGACACCCTCGTCTTCGACACCGGACACATCGGCTACGTGCACAAGCTGCTCACCGGACGCCAGGATTTCGCCGGCCTGCGCACCCGGGGTGGTCTGTCCGGCTACCCGAGCCGCGCGGAGTCCGAGCACGACGTCGTCGAGAACTCGCACGCCTCGACTTCGCTGTCCTGGGCCGAGGGCATCGCCCGGGGGCGACGCCTACGCGGGGAGGGGGATCGCCACACCGTCGCGGTCATCGGTGACGGAGCACTCACCGGCGGCATGGCCTGGGAGGCGCTCAACGACATCGCCGCGGACAAAGACCTGCGGCTGACGATCGTCGTCAACGACAACGAGCGGTCCTATGCGCCGACCGCAGGCGCCCTGGCGAAACATCTTGCGCTGCTGCGGACGACCCGCAGCTACGAGGAGATGCTCACGTGGGGCAGACGGGCCATCACCGGCACACCGATCGTCGGCCAACGGGTCTTCGGTGCGCTGCACGGCGTGAAGAAGGGGATCAAGGACATTGTCGCGCCGCAGGTGCTGTTCGAGGATCTCGGGCTGAAGTACGTGGGGCCGGTGGACGGCCACGATCTCGACGCGTTGCAGACCGCGCTGCGGCGGGCCCGCGACTTCGAGGGGCCGGTGCTGGTCCACGTGCTCACCGAGAAGGGGCGTGGTTACGAGCCGGCCCGCAGCAACGAGGACGATCAGTTCCACGCGGTGGGCGTCATCAACCCCGAGACCGGGCTCCCGTTGGAGATCGCCGGCCGGAGCTGGACCGACAACTTCTCCGACGTCCTGGAGCAGCTCGGACGGGAACGCGAAGACATCGTGGCGCTGACCGCGGCGATGCTCATCCCCGTCGGCCTGCGCGGCTTCGCCCAGGCGCATCCGGATCGCGTCTTCGATGTGGGGATCGCCGAGCAGCACGCGGCGACGATGGCCGCGGGGCTGGCCTACACCGGGCTGCATCCCGTGGTGGCGCTGTATTCGACGTTCCTGAACAGGGCCTTCGATCAGGTGCTGATGGACTGCGCCTTGCACCGGGCCGGGGTCACGTTCGTGCTCGATCGGGCGGGGGCGACCGGCAGCGACGGCGCATCCCACAACGGCATGTGGGATCTGTCGCTGCTGTCGATCGTGCCCGGGCTGCGGCTGGCCGCCCCCCGCGACGGCTCGCAGCTCGATCAGGCGATGCGCGAGGCGGTCGCAGTGAGCGACGGCCCCACCGTCGTGCGCTTCCCCAAGGGCAGCGAGCCGGAGGTGATCCCGTCCGTGGACCACGACGGCGAGGTCGACGTCCTGGCCCGGTACGGGCTCGATCACGAGCGTCTGCTCGGCGACACCGTCGGTGACCTGCGCGGCTCGGGGACCGAGGTCGATCTGCTTGTCGTATCCGTCGGTGCGATGGCCTCCGTCGCGTTGGGGGCCGCGCAGAAGGTGGCCGCCCAGGGCTACCGCATCGAGGTCGTGGACCCGCGCTGGGTCATCCCCGTGTCACCTCAGCTCCGGGGGCGGGCACGGCGTAGCGGGGCTGTGGCTGTCCTCGAGGACAGCCTGGTGGCCGGCGGCGTCGGAGACGCTGTTGCCGCCGCGCTGGGGCAGGTGGGCGACTTCACTCCGGTGTATCGCTTCGGGCTACCCAAGGCGTTCCCGGAACACGCCAGTCGCGCCCAGGTGCTTGCCGACGCCGGATTGACCCCGGATGCGGTGGCCGACCGGCTCATCGCGGCCCTCGAGGACGCCCGGGAGGCGCCCCGCGCCGAGGTGCATGAGGCGCTGCGCGTCGTCTGAGGCGCCCGCTCCGGGGCGCGTCGAGCACGGACCCGCACCCGACCCCATCGGCAACTCAGATGCGGTTAAGTTGACGGGTATGACATCTCAGCACTCCTTGGACGCCAGCCGCTCGTTCGCGGTCCCTCGCCCCGGCGGCGAGCTGCTCGTGCACGATCTGTCCGGCCCGCAGGCCGCCGAGGGGTCTGACGCGCCGCTCATCGTTCTCGTCCACGGGATCACCGCGAATGGGCTGTCGTGGCTGACGCTGGCGCGGGCCCTTGCCTCGTCGCCGACCACCGCCGGCTGCCGCGTGTGGGCGCCGGATCTGCGCGGACGCGCGGGCAGTCGAGGCTTGCCTTCCCCCTACGGGCTGGCATCGCATGTCGCCGACCTCGCCGCGCTGGCAGA
>JAUNUZ010000216.1 GCA_030537915.1 Micrococcales bacterium | reverse complement strand
GTCGCGAAGACCGCGATCCCCGAGGTCCCAAGCGCGACGAGCGGCACGACGATCGAGCGGAACGCCAGCCCCACCAGGATGAAGATCGTGGCCAGGGTCGCCAACTCCACCTTCGGCAGACTCGTCGAGAGAAGCCACCCCTGCTGGGCGCGCGCCGGGACCGAACCCGCGACGCCGACGACGTGATCCTCGGGCCGGTCCAGGGTCCGGTAGACGTAGTCCCGGGCGGCGGTGTGCTGGTCACCGAAGTCGGCGGTAGGCGCCATGAAGAGGTAGGTGATGACGGTCGTGCCGAGCTCGGCCTGACCTTCCATCAGGCGCACCGTATTGGCCAGCGGCAGGGCACCGAGCACCGGCATGATCGGCGGGTGCTGGTTGACGGCGATGCCGTCCAGGATCGACTCGGCCTGGACGGCCAGGCTCAGACCCGACGGATCGCGCTGCACCACGGCCGTACGGCTCGACAGCGGGAAGCCGAAGTAGTGCAGGTCGCGCAGCTCCGCCTGAGCCGCCGGGCTGTCCACCGACATGAGGCTCTTGGTCTCATCCGTCGAGCCGAAGCTCGGCGGATTGAGCACGAGCAGACCCGCAATCGCAGCCCAGACGAGCACGATGACCCAGCGCAGCCGATAGGTCGCGCGCGCGTACCTTCGCATCAGCGAACTGCCTTGGCCCGAGGGCACGTCCGAGGCCGAACCCGAGCCCGAGGCGCCCGGCACCCCGGAGCCCGACGCTCGTCTGCCCACCGGCCTGCTCATCCCATGCCCCGCACCTCAGCCGGGCACGTCGCTGAGACGCACGAACGTGAGATGCCGCTCGTACTGATCGAGGACATCGTGGATGAGCTGTGCGGACGTATAGCCCATCACGTCATAGTCGGCACCCCCATCGTCGAGATGGATCTGCAGGCGGGTAGTGGTCTCCCGGGGTGCGCTGGGACTGCGCCGGCCGTAGGCGGAGACGAACACCGCCTGCGGCTGGACCCGGTAGACGAAGGGCGCTTCGATCGGCGCCGCGACGGTGCGCAGCTCGATGCCGAGGTCGGGCCCGCGCCGGCACGTCGCCGGCACCCCGCGATCCTGCAGCTCGCTCGCTACCTCCGCCAAGGCCGGGCCGACGATCCGGTCGAGATAGGCCTCAGCCTCGGTTGCGTCGACGCGCTGCAGCGCGCGGCCCAACCGACCGCGCCAGGTCGTGGCCAGCTGCCGCTCGACCTCGCCCCCACCGCGCCCGGCGAACATGTGCGGCAGTCGATGTCGTGCGGACTCAACGCGCACCCCCTCCACCCGCAGCGCGCGGTAGAGCCCGAACATGACGAAGAACATGACGAACGCGAAGGGCACTCCCATGACGACCGTCGCATTCTGCAGTGCGGGGATACCGCCGACGGCCAGCATCGCGACGGTCAACAAACCCGTCGTGGCGGCCCAGACGATGCGCAGCCACGGTGCGCCGTCCTGGTCGACGGCGGACAGGCGCGAGCTCAGGTTCGCCATGACGAGGGCGCCGGAGTCGGCGGACGTCACGTAGAAGAGCAGTCCGACGAAGGTCGCCAAGCCGATGAGGAATGACGCGGCAGGGTAGTGGGTGAGCAGCGTGTAGAAACCCTGCTCGGGCACCGCCATCGTCGCCTCCCCGAACGCTGTGTCCCCGCTGCGGATCCGGTCGATCGCGCTGTTACCGAAGATCGAGACCCACATCGCGATGTAGGTGAACGGGATGATCATGGTCCCGGCCACGAACTGCCGGATCGTACGACCGCGGCTGATCCGCGCGAGGAACATTCCGACGAACGATGCCCACGCGATCCACCACGCCCAGAAGAAGAGCGTCCAGTTCGCCATCCACTGGGTCGGCTGATCGTAGGCGAAAGTCTCCGCCGTCATCGCCGGGAAGCTCGCGACGAGGTCTCCGATGTTCATGACGAAGGCGTTGAGCAGGAACTGGGTCTTGCCCGTGACGAGCAGCCAGCCCGCGAGCCCGATTGCCAGGATGACGTTGAGCTGGGACAGCACCCGGATCCCGCGGTCGACACCTGTCGTGGCCGAGATCGCGGCCATGACCACCGCGATAAGCACCAGGCCCGTCTGGGCCGGCAGGCCCTCCTGGATGCCGAAGAGCATCTGCAGGCCGACGTTCAGCTGGACGACGCCGATGCCCAGCGACGTGGCCACCCCGAAGATCGTGCCCAGGATGGCGGCGATGTCGACGAGGTGACCGAGCCAGCCGTCGAGTCGCTGCCCCAGGAGCGGGTACAGGGCGGAGCGGACTGCCAGCGGGCGGTCCAGACGGTAGGCGAAGTAGGCCAGGGCCATGCCCATGAGCGCGTACATTGCCCACCCGGTGAGCCCGTAGTGGAAGAGCGTCCAGACAGTCGCCTCCTTGGCGGCCTCGAGGGTGCCGCCCTCGATCCGCGGTGGGCTCAGGTATTGCGTGACCGGCTCAGCGACCGAGAAGAACATCAGGTCGGTGCCGATGCCGGCCGCGAAGAGCATGGCGGCCCAGGAAAAAGTCGTGAACTGCGGTCGCGAGTCCTGCGGCCCGAGGCGCACGTCGCCGAAACGTGACACGCCGACGCCGATGACGAAGACGAAGACGAAGCTGGCGAGCAGGATGTAGAACCACCCGAACCAGCCTGCGGTCCACCCGACGGCTACGCCCAGGATCTGGGCGGCCTGATCCGTGGCAACGATCGCCCACACGGCAATGATCAAGACACCGACGATCGACCCGGTGAAGACGACGCGATTCACCCGCGGCCGCACGGGCACAGGAGTTTCGGGGCCGGGCTCCGGCGCCCGTGTCGCCGCCGTTGTCGTCGTCGCGCTCATGAGGTCGCGCTGTCCGAGCGCCCCGACTGCCCCGCGTTCCCCGAATGGGCGCGATCCGCCTCAGAACCCCCCGAGCCGGGCCGGTCCACCCGCGCCGAGCTCGCGCTCGGCGGGTCGAACCCGGCGCCCAGCGCATTCCAGGCGTCGTTGCGGGGGTCACCCGCAGGAAAGAGCGGCATGCCCTCGTGGACCCGATAGAAGGGTGCCTCCAGGGGGGGCAGCGGGGTGTTGCCGGCGATGAGGTCGGCGGCCTTCTCGGCGACCATCATGACCGGGGCGTAGATGTTGCCGTTCGTTACGTAGGGAAAGACCGAGGCGTCCACGACGCGCAGCCCGTCGACCCCGTGCACCCGCATCGACGTCGGGTCCACGACAGCGTCTGCGCCCGTCCCCATCTTCGCGGTGCACGAGGGGTGCAGGGCTGTCTCCGCGTCCCGGGCCACCCAGTCGAGGATCTCCTGATCGGTCTCGACGCGCTTCCCCGGGGAGATCTCACCACCGCTGAAGGCGGCGAACGCCGGCTGCTCGAGGATGTCTCGGGCGGCCCGGATCATCTCGATCCACTCGCGGCGGTCATTCTCGGTGCTCAGGTAGTTGAAGCGCAGGGCCGGGTGGTCGAAGGGGTCCCGCGAGCGGATCTTCAGGTCGCCGCGCACATCCGAATACATCGGCCCGATGTGCACCTGGTAACCGTGCTCGCTCGCGGGCTTACTGCCGTCGTAGCGGATCGCGATCGGCAGGAAATGGAACATGAGGTTGGGGTAGGCGACCTCGTCGTTGCTGCGGATAAAGCCGCCGGCCTCGAAGTGGTTCGAGGAGCCGACGCCGGTCCGCCCGAAGAGCCACTGCGCGCCGATCATCGGCTTGTACTTGTGCGCGAGGTAGGGCGCGATCGACACCGGCTGGGTCGCGGCGTGCTGGATGTAGACCTCGAGGTGGTCCTGCAGGTTGCCACCGACACCGGGCAGCTCGGTCACGACGTCGATCCCCAGGCCGCGCAGCAAGTCGGGCTCGCCGATGCCCGCGAGCTGCAGGAGCTGCGGCGAGTTGAAGGCGCCACCACACAGGATGACCTCGCCGGAGGTCACGCTGTGATCGCCTCGTCCGGCGCGCTTGTAGTCGACGCCGGTCACCCGCTGGCCCTGGGTGCGCAGGCCGGTGACCTGGGCGAGCGTCTCGACCGTGAGATTCCTTCGACGCATCACCGGGTGCAGATAGGCCCGGGCCGCGGACAGTCGCCGACCGCGGTGCACATTGCGGTCGAACTTGGCGAAACCCTCTTGCCGGTAGCCGTTGACGTCGTCGGTCAGCGGGTAGCCGGCCTGCTGGACGGCCTCGAAGAAAGCCCCGAAGAGCGGGGTCGTCGCCGGGCCACGCTCAAGGATGAGCGGGCCGGAACCGCCGCGCCACTCGTCGGCACCGGCGAGGCACGTCTCCATCCGCTTGAAGTACGGCAGGCAGTGCGCGTAGTCCCACGTCTGCATGCCCGGATCGGCGCCCCACCGCTGGAAGTCGAGCGGATTACCGCGCTGGAAGATCATCCCGTTGATCGAACTCGAGCCGCCGAGCACCTTGCCGCGCGCGTGGTAGACGCGCCGCCCGTTCATGAAGGGCTCGGGCTCCGACTCGTACTTCCAGTCGTAGAAGCGACTCCCGATCGGAAACGGCAGCGCGGCCGGCATGTGAATGAACGGATCCATCCGGAAGTCCGAGCGCCCGGCCTCGAGCACGAGGACGCTCACGCCCGGGTCCGTCGACAAGCGATTAGCCAGGGCGGACCCCGCTGATCCGCCTCCGACGATGACGTAGTCGTACTGCTTTTGACTCATGCCGCTCCTCTGCTCGACGCACACCAGCCCTGCAGGGGATCACTCTCGCGCGCGCAGCTGCAGCGACCCCAAGTGTCGCGCACGCTATCCGAGCGTGCCGACAAGGTGCGACCCCCCGCTCGCCTCGGCCCTGCCGCGCGGCCGCCGCGCAGCATCCGAAGGTGCGCAGGCGCCGCGGTCATCCCGTCGCGATGGGCTGACCGGAGTCGTTGCCGCCGCTTTCGTTGCTGCCGCCCCTGTCGT
>JAUNUZ010000215.1 GCA_030537915.1 Micrococcales bacterium | reverse complement strand
CCGCCGGACAGCTCGTGGGGGTAGGCGTGAAGCACGCCGGGTTCCAGCCCGACGCGGGCCAGCAACTCCTGCGCCGTCCGGGGCCCGTGCAGGGCTGTGACGGTCTCGACCAGCTGCGCTCCGACCGTGCGCGTGGGGGTCAGGTAGGTGGCACTCGACTGCGCGACGAGCCCGACCTCCCGCCCGCGCAGACGGTCCCACACCCGGGCGCGCGGGTCGCCGAGCGCATCCGAGACGTCGAGGCCACCGATGGTCACCCGCCCCCACGCCCGGGTCCCGGCCGGGAGCAGGCCCACCAGGGTCGAGGCGAGGATCGACTTACCGCACCCGGACTCACCGACGAGGGCGTGGACACGGCCGGCACTCAATCCCAGGGACACATCGGTCGCCGCATGGACGAGGGCGGGCCGCCCCTGTGCTCGGGTGGGGATCCGCAGCGTCAGCCCTTCGATCGAGACGGTCTCCAGGGCCGGCACGGCGCACGGCGGGGTCAACAGCGTCATCGCAACACCTGGCTCATCGACCCCGCCCCGGCCACGACCGATTCGGGCTCGGGCGCCCAGCGCCGCTGCAGCGACCCCGCGAGCCCGGCGACGCCCAGAGTCGTGAGGACGAGCAGCCCGGCGGGGAACGCCAGGGTCCACCAACCGCCGAGGAGGATCTCGCCGCGGGACTGCTGCAACAGGGTGCCGAGCGAGGGCCGGTCCGGCGAGAGCCCGAGCCCCAGGAAGGAAAGCGTCGACTCATGCCAGATGGCGTGCGGAAGCAGGAGTACGACGGCGACGAGGGCCTGACCAATGGCCGCCGGCAGCAGGTGCCGGAGTAGGACGTGGGCGCGCGAAGCGCCGGCGAGGTAGGCAGCTTCGACGTATTCGAGCTCGCGGGCCGTGAGGGCCTCGGCCCGCACGATGCGGGCGACTTGGGGCCAGTGCGTCAACGTGATCGAGACGACGATGGCCGTGACCGAGCCGCGGAAGAGGGCGACGATGACGATGCCGAGCAGGAGGTGGGGTAGTGCGTTGACGGCGTCGGTGGCGCGCATGAGCGCCGCGTCGGCCCACCCTCCGAAGACCGCGGCAAGGGTGCCCACCGCCAGCCCCACCAGGGTCGAGGAGACGGCGCAGACAACGGCGATGAGCAGGCTGATCCGCAGCCCGAGGGCCACCCGCACGAACAGGTCCTGCCCCGCGTAGTCGGTGCCGAACCAGTGCGCGAGCGACGGTGCGAGCCGGGCCGCTGCGAAGTCGGGCCCCTCGGCTGCGGCGGCGAGCAGCGGTGCGCACACGGCATACCCGACGACGAGCGTCAGCACGAGCGCCGCTACACGGCTGGAGTCACGCGCGACTCGGCCGGAGTCACGCATGGGCCCGGTCCCCTGCGAAGACGCGCACGCGCGGGTCCAGGACGAGGTAGGCCGTGTCGGCGAGCAGCGAGCCGAGCAGGACGACCGCGGTGGTCGCGACGGTGAGCAGGGCGAGCAGGGCGAAGTCGAGCTGCTGGGCGGCCGCAACGAGAGCGGCGGCCAAGCCCGGCCAGGCGAAGACCTCTTCGACGAGCACCGCCCCCACGATGAGCTCGGGCAATCGCGCCCCCAGAAGCGTGACCAGCGGCGTGAGGGACACGGGCAGGACGTGCCCGCGGACGACGGTTGCCCACGGCAGGCCCCGGGCGACGGCGCCGCGCACCGCGTCCGAGGCGAGCGCCGACGTCACGGCGGCGCGCAGGGAGAGCGCGATCCACGGCAGTTGGGACAGGGCCAACACGAGCACCGGGAGCACGAGGTGATGCGCGAGCGACATGGGCGTAACAACCCGGCCAGGCGTCGTCGCGCCACCGGTGGGGAACCAGCGGACCCCCAGGGACAGACCGGCGATCGCCGCCAGCGACAGGACGTAGGGCGGGACGGACTGCAAGAGGATCGCCGCCCCGCCGCAGAGGCGGTCCAGCCACGAGGCCGGGCGCAGCCCCGCGGCGAGGCCCAGCGCAACACCCCCGATCGTCGCGACGGTCAGCGCGGCCCCCGACAGCAGCAGCGTCCACGGCAGCCGCTCGGCGATAACCTGCGCGACCGGCTGGCCGAAGACCCGCGACTGCCCGAGATCCCCGTGCGCCGCAGCGTCGACCCACGTCGTCCACGCCGTCCACCAGCTCTGCGTCAGGCCGAGGGTCGCGGTGAGTTCGGCCCGCTGCTGCGGGGTCGCCCGCTCGTACTGGTCACCGAGGTAGGCGGCGAGCGGGTCGAAGGGCGACATCGCCGAGAGCGCGAAGACACCCATGGAAAGGAGGCAGCGCCCGGCGAGCGCGGCGGCCTCCCCCACGCGCGCCCGCCTCAGCGTGACCACACCGTTAGCGCTTCCACGCCGCGAGATCCCACCACGGACCCCACGCGACCCCGTGCGCGTGCGGCTCGACGACGCGCGGTCCGCGCTGCCACCCATCCGTCTTCGACACGTGGGTGTGATCGAGGAAGACGAGGTAGACGGCCGAAGGGTCCCGCAGATAGTCCTTCTGCACGTCGCGGTAGTCGGCGGCGCGCGCCGCCGGATCCGCCGTCCGGCGCGCCCTCTCCAAAGCGGCATCCCGGGCCGGCGTGCCGAAGCCGCCCGGGTTGTCCCACGGCGAGGCACCCGAGACCTTGGTGTGCAACGCGCCGAAGACCTGCGTGTCGATCGAGTACGGTTTGTCGCCGCCGCCGAGGAGCACGCCGAGGTCGCCGATCCGGGCTTCGATCTGGTCGAAGGTCAGTGCCTCGAGTCGGACGTCGACGCCGACCTTCTTTGCGTCCGCCGCGAAGGCCGTCGCGAGGTCGCGACGCAGCGTGTCGGTCGGGTTGTAGGCGATGGTGAACCCAGCGACCTCGGCGCCCTTGCGCCGGATGCCGTCGCCGCCCGGAGCCCAACCGGCGGCGTCGAGGAGGGTTTGCGCTCGCTGCAGGTCGTGGGGGAAGACCTGTTCGGCATACGCCGCGCCGTAGACGGAGGAGACCGGGGTGGCAGCGATGCGCCCGTGCCCGGCGAGGATCTTGGTGACCATCGTGCTGCGATCCGCGGCGAGATTCAGGGCGATCCGCGCCGCCGGATCCTTGGCGAAGGCGCTATTAGCGGGCAGCGACACCCCGCGCCAATCGGCTGACTGCACGGCGTCGACCCGCATCCCCGGGGTGCTCGCGAAGGTTGCCGCCAGGGCTGGCGGCAGGTTTGTCCCGTCGATCTCCCCGGCCGCCATCCGCTGGGCGCGGGAGTTGTCGTCGGGCAGGTAGACCGTCGTCAGCTTCTTCACCTGCGGCGCGCCACCCCAATAACTCTCGTTCGCCGCGAAGACCGCCCGCTCGGGCGTGAGCTCGGCGAGGGCATACGGCCCGGTGCCGACCGGCGCCCGGTTGAGGGTCGACTTCTCGGCAGGCCCCGGCGTGAACTTCTCGGACGCAGCGATGGAGAGCAGGAGGCGAGCCGCGAAGTCGACATACGGGTACTTCAACGTGAACCGCACGCTGTTCCGGCTGGTTGCGTCGACCTTGTCGATCATCGCGAAGGAGGAGGCGATGTCCGAGGCCGACGCCGGATCCAGGACGGCGCGGTAGGTCGCGACGACATCCTGGGCATCGAACTTCGAACCGTCGTGGAAGGTCACTCCGTCCCGAAGCGTGACGTCCCAGATCGTGGAGTCGGCGTTCACCTTCGGCGGGGCCGCGGCGAGGGCCGGCTCGAGCGTCGGCAGCGTGGCGTCGTCGCGGCTGCGCAACCGCAGGAGACCGTCGTAGAGCTGCGACACACCGAGCTCGCCATAACCACGGATGGGGTTGTAGCCGCCGAGCTCCTGGGCGTCGCCGAGAACGAGCTCGCTGGGATGGGCGGCGACTGAGGCTGCGCGGGCCCCCTCGGCCGTGCCGCCCGCGCCTGGTGCGCGCGGGGTGCCCGGTGGCGCAGGGACGCTGCAGGCGGCGAGCGCGAGGCCGGCGGCCAGCGCGCCGACAAGCACGGGGACGACCCTTGGAGAGTGCGACACTGACACGCCGGGCCACCTTCGGGATATGTGTCTACTCGGACAGATGATGAGGCGTGACGATCGTAGCCCCGTTGCAACCCGATCCACGAAAGGGAGTGTCATCGTCGTGCCCCAGGCCCACCCGCACGAGGCGTCCCCGGCGCCTGCGTCGCCCCCGGCAGCCGCACCGGACCTTCGGCCATCCGGCCCGGACGCGCGGCGGTGGGCGACCCGCTTCGACCTTCTCGCCGATCCGACCCGCCTGCGACTCCTGCGCCACATGCACCTGTGCCCGGGCTGCGCGGTCGGCGACCTCGCTGCGGCGGCGGACATCACCCCGACGGCCGCGTCGCAGGCGCTACGCGTCCTGCGTGATCAGGGTTGGGTGCAGGCCTCTCGCGACGGACGGGCGATGCGGTACAGCCTCATCGACGAGACCGCGCACCGGCTGCTGCACTTCATCGGGGACCAGCACCGGCCCTAGCCCGGCACTGCCTGCCTGCCTCACACTCTTGCCGAAGGCTGAGGTCTCGCCGGGGCACAGCGCTGGGTGTCGACTGCAGGATTGGCGTTGGACGGATCGGGGTCGCAGTGGCTAGGACATCGCCGTGCGCTCGACGTCGATCCAGGGGTTGGGATCCCAGCGCCTGGGGCCGGCAAAGGTGCTGGACCAGCTCGCGGGCGCCTCCGGATGGGGTCCGACGACCGTGACACGGCCGCGACCCACGGGCACCGAGGCGGCGGCGATGTGCCCGGAGCGGTACCGCGCCAGGACGGTGACCCGCCGCACTCCGCGGTTGAGGCTGAACGTCGGCGGGTCCTCGCCATACATGTTCCGCGAGCGCCCCCGCCACCCGATCGTCGCGAGCCGCTCGGCGCCGCGTCGGACATCGGCCCCGCGCACCGACTTGTAGTCGATGACGCGGCCGGGCCAGAGC
>JAUNUZ010000214.1 GCA_030537915.1 Micrococcales bacterium | reverse complement strand
CGGAGTACCTGCCCACCCGGACGTTCGAGCTCATCGTGCACGGCTTCGACATCGCGCGTGCAGCCGACATCGAATTCACGCCGCACCCCGGCGTCGTGTCGGACATCGCGGCCCTGGCCGCCCGCGTGGGTTGTGCGCTCGGCCACTCCGCCGTGCTCGTGCCCGCTCTCACCGGGCGCGACCGCTGGGCGGGACGCTCCGTCTTCGCCCCCGCCTGAACACCTCAGCCGGATCGGCTCGCTCGCAGCAGACCGCGTAAACGTGGGTGCTGGTCGTACCGACCGCATCGACACAGGGGACAGCCCGCCTCCCGCGAGAGGGCACGGCCTGGGCGCCCGAGGCCCTCCATGGTGAGGCTTCGACCTCCTCGGGTTGCGGCGCGGCCCGCCCGCGAGCAAAATCGCGTCATAGCCTCCGCGCACCTGCCGAGAGCAGGGTCGGTCGAGCCCAGCACCGGGAAGACCGACTGACGCTCTCTGCGCCTGCCCAGGTCGCTTCCGGTCGAGGCCCAGACCACAGCCACACCCAGGAGGATCGCCGCTGGGCCACGCTCGACCGGCCGTCACTCCCCGCCCTGTGGTCTAGCCCCCGCCACCGGACCGCTTCGCCATGCCACCCCTTCGAAGGAGCACCATGCCCCCTGCCTCGCCGACCCCTGCGGCGTGACGGCGTGACGACATTGGGACTCGGGCAGGGTGCCCTGAGGATCGACGCGGCCGCCCAGGCCCGCGGTGAGTCCATCGCCGATGACGTCGAGGGTGCGCTCCGCCTCGCCCCCGAGCTGGCGCCCATCGCGCGGGGTCTGCATCGCGGTGGCTGCACGACCTACCTCGCCGCGCTGGCGGGGCTCGGCCGGGCCGACCTGACGGCCGCCCGGACCCTCGAACCGCACCTGGACGCCCAGGCGATCCTGGCGCAGGCGGGGATCACCTGGGCCGGCCTCGCCCCGCTCGGCGTCGACCGCACATCCACGTGGGGTGTCTTCGCGGCCGCCGCACCTAACCAGCACCTGACCGCCCGCGAGACCGGCGCCGGCAGCGCGGCCGGCTGGGTGCTGGAGGGGACCAAGCCCTGGTGCTCGCTTGCCGCGCGGCTGAGCCACGCCCTCGTCACCGCCTCGGGACCGGACGGACACGGTCGACTCTTCGCGCTCGACCTGCGCCATCCCGGCGTGCACGACCTGGAGACCCCGTGGGTCCCGCGCGGACTGCGGCAGGTGCGCACGACGACCCTGACAATGACGCAGGTGCCAGGGATCCCGGTGGGGCCGCAGGGGTGGTATCTGTCCCGGCCCGGTTTCGCCTGGGGCGCGATCGGGGTCGCCGCTGTTTGGTACGGCGCGGCCACCGCCCTGCGGACCACGCTGTTCGAGGCCTCGCGTCGACGAGCTCCGGATCAGATCGCGTCGGCATCTCTGGGTCGGGTCGACGTGGCCCTGTACGCCGCCGGGTGCGTGCTCGAGGCGGCGGGACGCCTCGTCGACGAACATGCGGTCGAAGCGACTCAGGAGACTCACGACGGGGAGCCCGACTGGGCGCTGCTCGCCGCACGGGTGCGGGCTGTCGTCCACGACGCCGCGGAGACCTGCCTGGCCGTCGTCGGGCATGCGCTGGGGCCGGGCCCGCTGACCGGCGACGAAGTGCACGCCCGACGCGTCGCCGACCTGTCGCTCTACCTGCGCCAACACCATGCCGAGCGTGACCTCGCCCGGCTCGGCGGACTCATCCTCGCGGCCCAGGACTCGCCGGCGCAGAGCGGGCCGACGTCGTGAGCACCGAGGCCACCTGGCTCCTTGATCCGCGGTGGGACGACGTCCCTGCCGCCACCCCCGCCGCGCTCGCACGGGTCCTCGACCTGGCGGCTGGCGGGCGCGTCATTCTGCTGGCGCCGCATCCCGACGACGAGACGTTGGGCCTCGGCGGGACCCTCGCCGAGCTTTCAACGCTGGGCCTGAGCGTGACGATCGTGCTGCTCACCGACGGGGGCGCGTCGCACCCCCGCTGTCGGCACATCCCACGCGCCGAGCTCGTCGAGCGTCGAGCCGCCGAGTTCGCCGAGGCGGTAGCGGCGCTCGCGCCGCGGGCCACCGTCGTCAGCCTCGGGCTCCCCGACGGCGGCCTGCCGGCCGCCACCGAGCGGCTTCGCGCGTCCCTGTCGACGCTCGTCGAGCCCGGTGACGTCCTGCTCGCGCCCCTGCCGGACGACGGCCACACCGACCACGACGCCACCGGGCTCGTCGCCGGCCAGGTGGCCGCGCAACGGGAGGCCCGGCTGCTGAACTATCCGATCTGGCGCTGGCTCACGTCGACGCCCGACAGCTTCCCCTTCGAGCGAGCCGTCCTGCTCACCCCGTCAGCCGCGTCCCTGCACAGCAAGGAGCAGGCGATCCGCGGCTACCGCTCCCAGAGCGGGCCGCTCACCGCCTTCCCCGGAGGCGAGGCGATCCTCGGCTCAGTCGACCTCGCCCCGCATCGCCGGGTCGTCGAGACCCTGGTTACCCCCCAGGGCGCACCGACTCTGTGCCTGCCGGGGTCCGATGCGGGTGACGAGGCGCCGGTGTCGGCGCGGCTGTCCGCGATGTTCGACGGCGGAGACGACCCGTGGCACACGCGCTCGTCCTGGTATGAGAAGCGCAAGCGCGACCTGTGCCTGGCCGCCCTCGCGCGGCGACGCTACCGACGCATCCTGGACATCGGCTGCTCCGTCGGCACCCTGGCGGCCGAGCTCGCCGGGCGGGCGGACGAGGTCGTCGCCGTCGACTCGACCCCGGAGGCGATCGCCCACGCCCGACGCCGCTATGCCAGCCTGCAACACGTGCGTTGGATCCTCGCCGATGTGCCGGCCGACCTGCCCGACGACTCATTCGACCTCGTCGTGCTGTCCGAGGTCGGATACTTCCTCACCGGCGCGCAGCTGCTCGGGACCCTGCGGCACGCGCGGCGCTGCTTGAGCCCAGGCGGGGAGATCCTGCTCTGCGACTGGACCCACCCCACCACCGCCATCCCCCTGGACGGTGAGCTGGTGCACCGCCAGGCCGCCACCGCGCTGGGCCTCGAGCCGCGCGTCACCGTGGTCGACCCCGACTTCCGAATCGATGTCTACGGCGGCCCGGCCACCCTGGTGGGTCAGTGATGCGCACTCATGAGGCCGCACCCCTACGCCGTATCGCCGTCGTCGTCCCCGCTCGAGACGAGGAGGAACTGCTGCCCAGCTGCCTGGCCGCCCTGCGACGGGCTCGTACTCAGCTGATGGTTCCCGGCAACGACGGGGTCGACGTGCGAGTCGTCATCGTCGCGGACCGTTGTGCCGACGGCACCGAAGACATCGCGCTGGCGGCCGGGGCCGTCGTCGTGCGCAGCGACCACGGGCGAGTCGGGGCAGCGCGGCACCAGGGGATCCTGGTCGCCCTGGCCGACGCCGAGGCTGACGGGATCGGCCCTGCGCAGACCTGGATCGCGGGCACCGATGCGGACACTGTCGTCCCCGCCTCATGGCTGACCCGCCAGGTCGCCTTCGCCGATGCCGGGTACGACGTGCTCGTCGGCACGGTCGCCCCCACCCACCTGCGCCCCGAGCTGTTCGCCGCCTGGCAGACCAACCACACCCTCACCGAGGGGCACCCCCACGTGCACGGGGCCAACCTCTCGTTCCGCGGGAGCGCATACCTGACCCTCGGCGGTTTCGGGGCCGTAGGGCAGCACGAGGACGTCGGCCTCGTGGCCCGGTTACGGCAGTCGACGCTGCGGTGGCGGGCGACGGACACGATCCGTGTCGCCACGTCGGGTCGGCTCAGCTCGCGAGTGGACAACGGTTTCGCCGGTTACCTCGCCGGCCTCGCCGGGGAGCCGGGCGCATGAGAATCGCCGTCCTCGGACCGAACTGGAACCCGCTCGCACAGCCGTATGCCGGCGGTCAGGAGGCGCTGGTAGCGACCCTCGTCCGTCTCCTACGAGCGCGCGGACACGACATTCTCCTCTACGGCCACGCCGACACCGATCCGCAGCTGGCCACCGAGCTCGTGCCGTTTGCGCAGCTGCCGCGGTTGAGCACCATCGCGGCCCTGGACCCCCAACTGCCAGAGCCGAGGTTCCTCGCCGACCAGCACGCCTACGTCGGCGCTATGGCCGACCTGGTGGGGCGGAGCGGGATCGATGCCGTGCTCAACCACTGCCTGCACCAGCTGCCCCTGGTCCTGAGCCGTCTCGTGCGTGTGCCGCTCGTCACGACCCTGCATACGCCGCCCTTCCCCTGGCTCGAGCTCGGCGCGGCACTGGCCGGCCCGAACTGCCGCTACATCGCGGTGAGCGAGGCGTTGGCCTGCCAGTGGACGACGCTGCGGCCGGCCCCGACCGTCATCCGCAACGGCATCGCGCTCGACCGCTTCTGTCTCGGGGCCGGCGGCCCGGACCTGGTCTGGGTGGGTCGGATCACAGCGGAGAAGGGCACCCACCTGGCGATCGAGGCCGCGCGCCTCGCGGGCCGGCGCCTGCGTATCGTCGGCCCCATCGCCGACCCGACGTATTTCGACGCGCGCGTGCGCCCGATGCTGGGGTCGGACGTGGAATACCTCGGACATCTCGACCAGCGCGAGGTGGCGCGGGTCGTCGGCGGCAGCGCCGCGGCCCTCGTGACCCCCCAGTGGGATGAACCGTTCGGGCTCGTCGCGGCCGAGGCCGCAGCCTGCGGTACGCCCGTCGTCGCGCTGCGCCGCGGGGGTCTGGGTGAGGTCATTGCTCCTGGAATGGGGGTTTTCGCCGCCGATGGCGATCCGGCCGCGAGCCTGGCGGCCGCGGTGCCGTTCGCGATGGCGCTCGATCGCGGCGAGGTACGTGGCGTCGCGGCCCGTTGGCATTCGGCCGAACGCATGGTGACCGAATACGAGCGGCTCCTCCAGGGGCTTGTCGCGGGTACGCCAACGGCCCC
>JAUNUZ010000213.1 GCA_030537915.1 Micrococcales bacterium | reverse complement strand
AGTCTGCGTACCATGTCCTGTCCCCAGCGCCTCGGCCGCGACTGGGGACTCGGACTGCGCCTGGCACATACCGCAAACGCTAACAAAGGGGTCGTTGTGGACTTTTTGATCGTTCTGGGCGCGTTGGCGTTTCTAATCTTCGTAGCCTATCGCGGTTACAGCGTCATTCTCTTTGCGCCGGTGGCGGCGATGGGCGCGGTCTTCCTCGTGGATCCGTCACTTGTCGCCCCCATGTTCACCGGGCTCTTCATGGACAAGATGGTGGGCTTCATCAAGAGCTACTTCCCGGTCTTTCTCCTGGGTGCAGTCTTCGGGAAGACAATCGAGATGTCGGGTTTTGCCAACGCCATCGTCACGGCGGTGATCCGCTTCGTCGGCGAGAAACGGGCGATGCTTTCTATCGTCATCGTCTGCGCCGTCCTCACCTATGGTGGCGTATCGCTGTTCGTCGTCGTGTTCGCGGTATACCCCTTCGCGGCGGAGATGTTCCGGCAGAGCGACATACCCAAGCGACTGATCCCCGGTACCATCGCGCTGGGCGCCTTCACCTTCACCATGGACTCTCTTCCCGGCACTCCGCAGATCCAAAACATCATCCCGACGTCGTTTTTCAAGACCAACGCCTACGCCGCACCGGCACTCGGACTCATCGGGGCCTTGTTCGTCTTCGTCGTCGGAATGGTGTACCTGGAGTGGCGGCGCCGCAGCGCGCACAAGGCCGGCGAGGGGTACGGCTCGGGGCATGTCAACGAGCCAAAGAGCTACGCCACACAGGACAGGCTGCCGCACTGGGCTCTGGCGCTCCTACCGCTGGTGGTGGTGGGCGTCGCGAACAAGCTCCTCACCACCTACATCCCCCAGTGGTACGGCCCCCAGACGTCGTTCAAGCCGGCCGTGATCGGCGCCTCCGAGAACGTGGTTCAGGAGACCTCGTCGGTCGTCGCCATCTGGGCGGTGGAGGGAGCGCTGTTGATGGGAATCATCACGGTTCTTGTCTTCGCGTGGAAGCCCGTGGTAGAAAACTTCGCCGAGGGCTCCAAAGAGGCCGTCGGCGGAGCAATGCTGGCCGCGACCAACACCGCGTCTGAATACGGCTTTGGCGCGGTCATCGCAGCATTGCCCGGATTCCTCGTGGTCGCCAACGCCTTGAGGTCAATCCCCAACCCGCTGGTGAACGAAGCGGTAACCGTCACGGCATTGGCCGGTATCACCGGCTCCGCCTCCGGGGGCCTCAGCATCGCCCTAGCGGCCATGGGCGACACGTTTATCCAAGCCGCGGACTCGTCAGGGATACCACTGGAGGTGTTCCACCGGGTCGCGTCCATGGCCTCGGGTGGCATGGACACTCTCCCCCACAACGGCGCCGTGATCACGCTCCTGGCCGTCACTGGACTCACGCACAAGGTCTCCTACAAGGACATCTTCGCCATGACAGTCATCAAGACCGTCGCTGTCTTTGTCGTGATTGCGTTCTACTACACCACCGGGCTCGTCTGACGCCCGGTGGTGAAGGCCGGGTTGCCGACCGCAGCAGATCGATCGCTATGGCGGGGCGGTCGGAATCCGGTGCTCCCGGATGTGCGCCAACTCGTTGGTGCTGACGAGGCCGTCGGCCGGCCCGGGAGAGCCAGCACCCGCAGGGCCGACGGCGCGATCACCGGCCCCACGTGACGATGCCGCCTCCGCCAGGGGGTTGCATCCCACCCGCGCCCGCCTAAGCTGCCTACGTGGCGCGTTTCAGCATTCTCGAGTGGCCGGTGCTTCGACAGTTCCGCTCCGGCGACCACTTCGGTCGCGGGCCTGCTGTCACGTCGCCGCACACCCGCGCCATCGAGTCCCGCAACGCCACGGCCGATCGCGTGGTCCAAAGCGTCTGCCCATATTGCGCCGTCGGCTGCGGCCAGCGGGTGTATGTCAAGGACGAGAAGGTCATCGGGATCGAGGGCGATCCCGATTCACCGATCTCCCGCGGTCGCCTGTGTCCCAAGGGATCGGCGAGCGAGCAACTGGTCAACGCCCCGGGTCGGCAGCACGAGGTGCTCTACCGCGCGCCACGCGCCACGCAGTGGCAGCGCCTCGACCGGTCCAAGGCCATCGACATGATCGCCCAGCGTTTCGTGGAGTCCCGTCGTCGCGGTTGGCAGGAACGCGACGAGCAGGGCCGGTTGCTGCGACGCACGATGGGCATCGCCTCGCTCGGCGGAGCGACCCTGGACAACGAAGAGAACTATCTCATCAAGAAGCTCTTCACCGGCGCGGGCGCCATCCAGATCGAGAACCAGGCTCGTATTTGACACTCCGCCACGGTTCCCAGTTTGGGAGCCTCCTTCGGGCGCGGCGGCGCCACCCAAACGCTGCAGGACATGGCCAACGCTGACTGCATCGTGCTGCAGGGCGGCAACATGGCCGAGGCGCACCCGGTGGGTTTCCAGTGGGTGTCCGAGGCCCAGGCGCGCGGCGCCAAGGTCATCCACGTCGATCCGCGCTTCACCCGCACCTCGGCCGTGGCCGACAAGCACATCGCGATCCGCGCCGGATCCGACGTCGTGCTGCTGGGCGCGCTCATCAACTACGTCATAGGCAACCAGCTGTGGTTCCACGACTTCGTCGTGCCCTACACCAACGCGGCCACGTTGGTGAACGACGACTTCCGCGACACCGAGGACCTCGACGGGCTGTTCTCCGGCTTCGATCCCAGCACCGGCAAGTACGACACGACGAGCTGGTCGTACGCCGATAAGGGCGGCGACAAGGTCCAGAGCCCGGGGGACGAGAAGGCGGAGTCCGAGGCGACGCATCGGGCGCCCGGAGACCACCACGGCAGCGGCGGTCCGTCCCTGCAGCATGCACAGGTCGAGCGCGATGAGACCCTGCAGCACCCACGCACGGTGTTCCAGATCCTCAAGCGGCACTACGCCCGCTACACCCCCGAGATGGTGCAAGAGCTCTGCGGCATCGGCGCGGGCGACTTCGAGTACCTCGCGCGTGCCGTGACGCAGAACTCCGGCCGGGAGCGCACAACCTGCTGGGGCTACGCCACCGGCTGGACCCAGCACACGCTCGGTGCGCAGTTCATCCGCACCGCGGCCATCCTGCAACTGCTACTGGGCAATGTCGGCCGCCCCGGTGGCGGGATCATGGCGCTTCGTGGCCACGCGAGTATCCAGGGCTCGACTGACATCCCGACACTTTTCAACCTTCTGCCGGGATATCTGCCGATCCCCTCGGTCGGCCTGCACGACACGTTGCCGGAGTATCTCGACTCGATCGCCTCGAAGCGGCAGAAGGGTTATTGGACGAACGCCGACGCCTACTTCGTCAGCCTCATGAAGGCCTATTACGGTGATGCCGCGACAGCCGAGAACAACTGGGCCTACGACTACCTTCCGCGGCTGTCCGGCCCGCACGGCACCTATCAGACCGTCATGGGCATGCTCGCCGACGAGGTCGAGGGCTACTTCGTGCTCGGGCAGAACCCGGCCGTCGGGTCCGCGAACGGGCGGATGCAGCGGATGGCCATGTCGCACCTGAAGTGGATGGTCGTGCGTGACCTGAGCCTCATCGAGTCCGCGACGTGGTGGAAGGACTCCCCCGAGGTCGCCTCCGGTGAGCTGCGCACCGAAGACATCGAGACCGAAGTGTTCTTCATGCCGGCTGCGACCCACGTCGAGAAGGCGGGCACCTTCACCCAGACCCAGCGGCTCCTGCAATGGCGGCACCGCGCCGTCATGCCGCCGGGTGAGTGCCAGAGCGAGTTGGACTTCTTCTACCACTTGGGCGTGCGGATCCGGCAGATCCTGGCGGACTCCACCGACGAGCGCGATCGCCCACTGCTCGACATGACGTGGGACTACCCGCTCGATGAGCACGGCGACCTCGAGCCAGAGGCGGTGCTTCGCGAGATCAACGGATATCACGTCAGCGGCCCGAACCAGGGCCAGGTCGTGTCCGGCTACAACGAGCTCAAGGCCGACGGCAGCACGGCCTGCGGATGCTGGATCTACAGCGGGGTCTTCGCAGGCGAGGAGAACAAGGCGGCGCGGCGCACCCCGGGGGGCGGCCCGGAAGTCAGCCAGTCGCAGTGGGGTTGGGCGTGGCCGGCAGACCGACGGATCCTCTACAACCGCGCCTCCGCCGACCCGGACGGCAAGCCCTGGAGTGAGCGCAAGAAGTACGTCTGGTGGGAGGAGAAGCAGCAGCGCTGGGTCGGTGACGATGTCCCAGACTTCCCCCTCGACCGGGCGCCGCACAGCAGCCCCGATCCGAACCTTGGCGGCCCGGCGGCCCTAGCCGGGGACGACCCGTTCATCATGCAGTCGGACGGCAAGGGCTGGCTCTACGCGCCCAAGGGGCTGGTCGACGGGCCGCTGCCCTCCCACTACGAGCCGCAGGAGTCGCCGGTCCACAACGCGCTCTACACCCAGCAGCAGAGTCCGACCCGGATGCTCTACCCCCGCCCGGACAACCTCGACGCGCCGAGCTTCGGCGCGCCCGGGGTCGAGGTCTACCCCTACGTGTTCACGACCTACCGATTGACCGAGCACCACACGGCCGGCGGAATGAGCCGGTGGTTGCCCTATCTGTCCGAGCTCCAGCCGGAGATGTTCTGCGAGGTGTCGCCGCAGTTGGCGGCAGAGCGCGGCCTCGTCAACGAGGGATGGGCGACGATCATCTCCCCGCGCGCCGTCATCGAAGCCAAGGTGCTCGTCACCGACCGGATGACGCCCTTGCGGGTCGGTGGGCGCACCGTGCACCAGGTCGGCCTCCCCTACCACTGGGGCGTCGGGGACCACGCGATCGTCACCGGTGACGCCGCCAACGACCTGCTCGGGGTGTCGCTCGACCCCAACACCCAGATCCAGGAGTCGAAGGTGGCAACCTGTGACGTCATCGCCGGTCGGCGGCCCCGCGGGGCGGCCGCGAACATCCTGCTCCAGGAGTACAACAAGCGCGCGGGCATCACCGTCGCGAC
>JAUNUZ010000212.1 GCA_030537915.1 Micrococcales bacterium | reverse complement strand
CTGGATCCACCGGAGGCGAGGGCTCGATTGTCTCATTCGGGCATAACCGGGCGATCCTGAGCCCTATTCCGGGCAGATTCGGACGCTGAAGGAAACAGGCCTGAAGCTATCGGACTGAATTCGCGCGGTCGGCGGGCGGGTCGGCAGGTTGGCGCCTCAGTGGGTGGCGCGGCGTTGGTCGTAGGCGGTGAGCGTTTCCTCGAGCCGCTCGACGCTGCTCTGGTCGCGCAGAGCCTGCCGGACGTGGTCGGCTTGCGAGGCGGGGGCGAGCCCACCGATCGGCGGATCGACGTCGAGGTTCGTCGGGAAGGGATACCCCTCGGCGCTGGCGGCGATGACGCGATCCGCGTCGGACGCGTCGAGGCTTCCGTCGGCTACTGCGGCCCGCAGCGCGGGGTAGATAGCCAGGCTCACGCGCTTGCGGTCGATGCACTCCATCGCGCGCCCGAAGGCCGAGCTGATCTGCAGCAGGTTGGCCATGCGCTTGATGTCGCTGCTGTGGTTCGTGCCGGCCGCGTGGAAGAGCGCCGGGTTGAAGAAGACGGCGTCGCCCTTGGCCAGCGGCAGCTGGATGTGGTTGCCGTCGAAGTGGGCCTTGAACTCATCCAACCACCAGGCGAGGTAACCGGGGCCGTACTTCTGGCTGTGCGGCAGGTACAGCGTCGGCCCGGACTCCACCGGCATGTCGACGTGTGCGACCGCGCCCTGCAGGGTGAGGGCGGGGGACAGGTGGTGGACGTGGCGCGGGTACTGTGCGGCCGCCTGCGCGCCCAGGAAGCCCAGGTGGTAGTCGCGGTGGACCTCCTGAGCCTGACCACCGGGGTTGACGACGTTGATCTGGCTCGTCACCTGGTAGGCGGGGCCGAGCCACGCGCGGGAGACGAGACCGATGATGTCGTTGGCGTAGTACGCGACGAACGCCTCCGGCTGCGCGACGGCGAACTTCTCCAGGCCGTTCCAGACGCGGTCGTTGGCACCTGGCTTGGCGAAGTGATCGCCTACCGTGCGCCCCTGCGCCCTCTGCTCCTCGATCAGCGCGCGGAAGGCGTCGTTGGCGGTGTCGATGACCCCCGGGGCGAAGGCGTCGGTGAGCACGACGATGCCGGGGCCGTCGGTGCAGGCGCGGGCCAGCTCGGCTTCGATCACGCCCTGCTCGCCGTGTTCGACCGCCGCACGAAGAGCGGCGGATTCGTACACCAGGACACCCTCGCGCAGCTCTGCGGCGTAGGGGTAGTCCGCGAGCTGTGTCTGGGTAACGCCGGACTCGATGAGCGCGACGAGGTCCTCGACGCGGCAGTCCGCGATCTCGTAGCGAGCCGGGGCGCTCCCGGCGCGGTTGCCGGTCGGCAGCGTTGTCGTCATGGCCTTCTCCCAGGTGCTCGGGGGTTCGCAGGCGCGCTGGTATGCGAGTGATCGGCACTCGCGCGTGCTGACTTCAGGATGGGCGGTGCTAACTGAAGGGGACAGGGGGTGGACCCATCAGAATCACCTCAGGAAGACCACCAGGAGGGTGTGATGGCGCATCGGCACCGCGTGCGGGACATCGCGGACCAGTCGGGCCTCTCGCAGGCGACCGTCGATCGGGTCCTGCATCATCGGGCGGGGGTCAGCCCGCGGGCGACGCGCGCGGTGCACCGCGCGATCGCGGATCTGGACCGGCAGGCCGGTCAGCTCGTGCTCACGGGGCGGTCGCTCGTCGCCGATCTCGTCATGGCGGCCCCGGAGCGCTTCACGACGCTGGTGCGATCGGCCTTTGAGTCCGAGTCCGCGATGCTGCGGCCGGCGCTCGTGCGGCTGCGCTACGACCTGGAGGCCTCGATCGAGCCCGAGCGGCTGGCGCACCGGTTGGAGCGGCTGGCGCGCCGGGGCAGCGACGGGGTCCTGCTGAAGGCGCCGGACGTCCCGGTGGTGGCGCAGGCCGTGGACGCGGTGCTGGCGGCGGGGATTCCGGTCTTCACGCTGGTGACGGACCTGCCGACGACCGCTCGGCACGCCTACGTCGGAGTCGACGACACGTCGGCTGGGGCGACGGCCGCCTACCTGCTCGACCTCGCCCTCGGTGCCAGTCCCGGGGACGTGCTCGTTCCGCTGAGCGGGGCGGCCTTCCTCGGGGAGGAGCGGCGGGCCGCGGGCTTCGTCCAAGAGTTGGCGAGGGTGCGGCCCGGGGCTGCGGTCGTTCGGATCGAGGGCAGCGACGGGCTTGATGCGACGATGCGGGACCGCGCCGGCGTCGAGCTGGCCGCTCATCCGGGGCTGTCGGCGGTGTATTCGCCGGGTGGTGCGAACCGGGGGATGCTCGCAGCGTTCGCACAGGCGGACCGGGCGGTGCGCGGCTTCGTGGCCCACGACCTCGACGCGGACAACGTCGCGCTGCTGCGTGCGGGTCGGCTCACCGCGGTCCTGCACCACGACCTGCGGCGGGACGCGCGATCCGCATTGCGCGGATTGCTACAGGTCAAGGGACTGCTGCCCGGTCGACCGGTCTCGGTTTCGAGCCCGATCGTCGTGGTCACCCCGCACAACCTGCCGGTGTGACCGCGGCGCCGCATTGCCGGGCGGCAGGGCTGCGGTGCCTCGCGCCGCTGACAGGCTGAGTCCAGCTTTGAGTTGTGCCAGATGACCCGTCCGGGGCGAGGCGCGTAATGCCGTGCAAGGCACGTGATGGGGGAGTCGCTGAGCGCGGATCTGACCGTCGCCGAGGCGGTCCTGAGGCCGTCGTGACCGACCCGTGCGGGTGTTCAGAGTCCGGTGACGAGCCAGTCGTCGCCGCGGGCGCGGTAGGCCAATGTGAGGCTGCGCAGGATCATGAGCCAGGCGAAGGCGGCCCACAGGGCGGCGAGCGCGACGGGTTCGCCGCGGGCCAGGAGGGCGTCGCGTGAGCCGAAGACGAGCGCGAGCACGGGCAGATAGCCGACGACGGCGATGACCTGAGCCTTGGCGAGCCAGCGGCCGTCGTTGGCACCGATGAGGACGCCGTCGAGGACGAACGCGTGGCCGCTGATGGGGGCGCTCGCGGCGACGACGAGGAGTCCGGCGGTGAGGGCGGCCTGGACGGCCGGGTCGTTCGTGAAGAGGCGCGGCAGGAGGGGGCTGAGCCCGGCGAGCAGGAGGCCGAGGACGACACCTCCCAGGACGCCCCAGCGGAGCATGAGGGCGGTGGCCTCGCGGACTGCGGGCACATTGCCGGCGCCCAGGGCGCGGCCGGTGAGGGCCTGGGCGGCGATCGCGAGGGCATCCAGGGCGAAGGCGAGGAAGGTCCAGATCGTCGCCGAGACCTGGTAGGCGGCGATCGGCACGTCCCCTAGGCGGGCGGCGACCCAGGCAGTGGCGAGAATGGCGAGGCGTAGGGCGAGGGTGCGCACGAGCAGCGGCACGCCGGTCGCGGCGGCCTGAAGGACGCGTCCGGGGTGGGGTCGCATCGGTGCGTGGTGGGCCCGGGCTGCGCGCACGACGACGGTCAGGAGGGCCGAGGCCATGCCGGCCTGCGCGATGACGGTGCCCCAGGCGGCGCCGGCGATGCCGAGCCCGGCGCCGTAGACGAGGGTGACGTTGAGGACGACGTTCGCGCTGAAGGCGGCGACGGAGGCGACCAGCGGAGTGCGGGTGTCCTGCAGGCCACGCAGGATGCCGGTCGTGGCGAGGACGAGCAACATGGCCGGGAGGCCGAGCGCGCTGATCCGCAGGTAGGTGACGGCATGCTCGGTCGCGTCGGCGGAGACGCCGAAGGCGGCGCAGATGGGGTGGGCGAAACCCGCCGTCAGGGTGGCCGAGGCGAGACCGAGCAGGACGGCGAGCCAGACCCCGTCGAGGCCGGCGCCGATGGCCGCCGGCAGGTCGCCCGCGCCGAGTCGTCGAGACACCAGGGCGGTCGTGCCGTAGGCGAGGAAGACGAAGATGCTGGCGGCCGTAGTGAGTGCGGCGCTCGCGGCGCCGAGACCGGCGAGTTGGGCGGTGCCCAGATGCCCGACGATCGCCGCGTCGGCAAGCAGGAAGAGGGGTTCGGCGACGAGGGTGAGGAAGGCCGGGACGGCCAGCCGCAGGACCTCGTCCCGGGGGCTGGCGACGGTCACCAGATCGAGGATATGCCTTGGGTCACGCCCCGGCGCTCAGGGCTCTATCCACAGGTTATGCACACGACGGTCGCGAATCGGGTCTAGCGCGGTAGGAGCAACGTGTGAGTAGGTCGGACGACCGGTGGGCGAGACAGACCGGCAGGTCGGGAGGTTTCTTGTCCCGCACATGCGGTGGATAACGAATGTCCAGGTCAATCGCCTGACAAGGGATGTATTCATTCGTTGTCCCCAACCTTGTCCACAGGGGTACGCCGAGTTGTCCCCTGGCGGTCCACACCCTGTCCCCAGGGCGGTCCACAGGCTCGGTTGAGTTGTGCCACACCGGCGATTTAGCGTGTGGAGGCCTGGCTGCGACCGGGCGGTGACGCGGGCAGATCGGGGGGGCCTTGTCGGTGCCGCGTGTGAATGTGAGGGGATCGGCTTCTCGACGCGTGTAGGGCGTGTCGGACGATCACTTTCACGGTCGGTTGTCAGCCGGGACAGGAGGACCTTCGCGTGTCAGTGGCGAGGTTGGAGCGTGACTTCGGGCGCGGTCCCGGTGGCGAGGTCGATGATCGCGTTCCGCCGCAGGATGTGCACGCGGAGCAAAGCGTGCTCGGCGGCATGCTGCTGAGCAAGGACGCCATTGCGGACGTCCTGGAGATCACGCGCGGGGTCGACTTCTACCGACCCGCGCACGAGCTCGTCTACGACGCGGTCCTGGACCTCTACGGTCGCGGGGAGCCGGCCGACGCCATCACGGTGGCCGACGAACTGACCAAGCGCGGGGACCTCACGCGGGTCGGTGGGCAGTCCTACCTGCACCAGCTCATCGCGGCGGTGCCGACCGCGGCGAACGCGGGCTACTACGCCCAGATCGTGGCGGAGCGGGCCGTGTTGCGCCGGCTCGTCGACGCGGGCA
>JAUNUZ010000211.1 GCA_030537915.1 Micrococcales bacterium | reverse complement strand
GACCCGAGTGAGGTTTACGACGTGGCGCGGCGGCTGGCGTCCGAGTGCGACGGGCACTACCTCGACCAGTTCACGAATGCCGCCCGCGCGACCGATTGGCGGGGCAACAACAACATCGCCGAGTCGATCTTCACCCAACTGGCACTCGAGCCCTACCCCGTGCCGGAGTGGGTCGTCGTCGGTGCCGGCACCGGGGGCACCAGCGCGACGATCGGTCGTTATCTGCGCTACCGCGGTTTCAACACCCGGCTGGCCGTTGTCGACCCGGAGGGCTCGGCGTTCCTGCCCGCCTTCGCGGGTGATGGGCAGGACCCGGACGAGGCCGGGGAGCCCGACCCCACGACCCTGCGCGGCTCACGGATCGAGGGGATCGGACGGCCGCGGGTCGAGCCGAGCTTCGTGCCGGGGGTGGTCGATCGGATGCTCGGCATCCCCGACGCGGCCTCGGTCGCAGCGATGCGCTTCCTCAATGAGCGGGTCGGCCGCCGCTGCGGCCCGTCGACGGGCACGAACCTCTACGGCGCGCTTTATCTCGCCTGCGAGATGCGCGCCGCGGGCCGTTCGGGCAGCATCGTCAGCCTCATCTGCGACGGGACCGAGCGCTACAACACCTCGGTCAATGACGATGCCTGGCTCGCCGCGCAGGGGATCGATCCGGCCCCCTACGCGGCGGTGCTGGAGCGAGCGTGGACGACCGGGGTCTGGGCCTGATCTGGCTCCAGAACACAGAGTCGTGATCTGGCCCAGACCGGCCACCTCAGGCGCGCGGGTGGTCCGCACCGACCTGCTCCGCGAGATCGGTGAGGAGCCGGCCGGCGTCGCGCATGCACACGGCCGGGTCCGGCTCGAGATCCGTCAGGGCATAGACGCGTTCGATCCCAGATCCGGCGGCCTGCTCGGCCGACAGGAGCGAACGCCCGCACACCGCGACGACCGGCACCCCGGCGGCACGAGCGGCCGCGGCGACCCCCGCCGGCGCCTTGCCCAACAGCGTCTGCTCGTCGAGGGAGCCCTCACCGGTGACGACGAGTTCGGCGCCGTCGACCAGATCGGTGAACCCGGTGAGCGCGAGCATGAGCTCGATGCCGGGTTTCATGTCGGCATCCAGGACCGCCATTGCCGCGTAGCCGACCCCGCCCGCCGCGCCGGCGCCCGGCCGACCGGTGTCGTCGCGACCCGTCGCCTCCGTGATGAGCCGGCCTAAGGTGCGCAGCGCAGCCTCGAGCTCGACGCGCTGGGCTTCGTCAGCACCCTTCTGCGGGGCGAAGATCGCGACGGCCCCACCGCTTCCGAGCAGGGGATTGTTGACGTCACTGGCCAGCGTGATCGTCGCCTCGCGTAGGCGCGGATGCAGTCCCGACAGGTCGACCGAAGCCAGGCCCGACAGCGGCCCGCCGCCGGGCGCCACCTCCTGGCCGGACGCGTCGAGCAGGCGCGCACCCAGCGCCTGGAGCATGCCCGCTCCGCCGTCGGTCGAGGCGCTGCCGCCAACACCGAAGACGATCTCGCGCACCCCCGCATCGAGTGCCGCAGCGAGGGCCTGCCCGGCGCCGCGACTGGAAGCAGTCATCGGCTCGAGCCCGTTCGGGAGCCGCACGAGGCCGCAGGCGTCGGCCATCTCGACGACGGCCACCCCGTCACGGACCGCGTAGGCGGTCTCGACGCGCTCCCCGGTGGGCCCGTCGACGCTCACGCCGACCCGATCGAATCCGGCGGAGAAGGCCGCGTCCAGCGTGCCGTCCCCGCCGTCAGCGACAACAACCGTACGCACGTCGCGGACCGGGTCGGCGCGGTGCAGTCCATCGGCGATACACGACAAGACCTGGCCGGCCGTCAGCGACCCCTTGAACTTGTCGCACGCGACGAGCACGTGACCCGAGCGCTCCCGACCGGCCTGTCTACCATCCGACATCGTTGACTCCTGACGATTCGACCCCTAGAACGAATTGCCGCCCAGCCTAGGGGGTGCGACCGGGACAGACTCTCCCCCGCAGCGCCTGCGCATAGCCTGAACGGGTTCAGCCTGCCCACCGCACCCGCACGGCACCGCGAAGGAGCTTCGTCATGGCGTTGGCACGGCGACTGGAGCGTCTCGGCACCGAAACCGCCTTCGCGGTGTCACGAGCCGCCAACGAATGGGGCGCGCAGGGGCATCGGATCCACCCCTTCCACCTCGGTGACATCGATCTGCCCACCCCCGGTGTCGTCACGGAAGCGATGACCAAGGCGATCGCCGACGGGCACACCGGCTACTGCCCGGGAGCCGGGATCCTGCCGCTGCGCGAGGCCCTCGCTGACGACACGAATGCCCGGCGCGGCACCCTCTACACACCCGACAACGTCGTCGTACAGCCCGGCGGGAAGCCGGTCATCACCAAATTCCTCCAGGCGGTCATGGACGAGGGCAGGCGGGTGCTCTACCCCAACCCCGGCTTCCCGATCTATGAGTCGCAGATCGAATACCTCGGCGGGACAGCCGTGCCGTATCGCTATTTGCCGACCGACACCGGATTCGCTCTGGACCTGGACCAGATCCGCTCGCTCATCACGGACCGGACAATCGCGATCATCTACAACGACCTGCAGAATCCGACCTCCGCGGAGTCGACGCAGACCGAGCGTGAGGCGATCGCGCAGCTCGCTATCGAACACAACCTCTGGGTGCTCTCGGACGAGGCCTACTTCGAGACGCGCTATGCGGGGACGAGCCGCAGTATCGCCTCGATCGAGGGCATGGCGGCGCGCACAGTCATCCTCTACACGTTCTCCAAGAAGTTCGCGATGACCGGGTGGCGACTGGGGGCGGCCATCGCGCCGCGCGACGTCGCCGCGGTGATGGCCACGATGAACACGAACAACGAGTCGTGCACGACCCACTTCATTCAATACGCGGGTGTGGCCGGGCTACGCGGCGATCAGAGCGAGGTCCGGCAGATCCTGGGCATCCTGCAGGGGCGCCGCGACGCCGCCTACGAGGTCCTGGCGAGCACGAAGGGTGTTCATCTGACCAAGCCGGAGTCGACCTTCTATCTCTTCCCCGATGTCACCGACGCGATGGCGCTCAAGGGGATCGATGACGTCAATGACTTCGCGACGGCGGCTCTGCGCGCGACCGGGGTGTCCTTCTGCACGCGTGCGCACTTCGGCCGCAGCCAACCCGGCGAGACCCGCGACTACGCCCGATTCGCTTACTCCGGAGTGCCGGCGGCGGGCGTCACACAGGGATTGACCCTCTTCAAGGAGTGGATCGAGGGCTGAGTAGGGGCGGCCACAACCGCGCGCTGCTGTGGCGACAGCCACCGCCCGTCATCTTCTCGCAAGCGCGCCATTCGGCGCATTTCGGCGTGCCCTGCGGGCCGCGGTCCTCCCGAGAGCCGGAATCGCTCATTCGGGAGGACGAGTCGACCGATTCGCCCCGAACAATTGCTCAGGCCAGATATCGCAGCGTCGAAGTTGTCAAAGACGTTCAAGTCCCTTGCCACTGATGGAGCGCCCCTGCAATGAAGCAATCAACGCTGACAAAGGTGGCGGCCACAGCCGCGGTCGTTCTCACTCTCATGACCCTGGTCGCGGTAGCTTTCACCTTCCGCGCCGCGTCGGCGGAGGGGACCACGATCGAACGCCGGGACGTCTCACTGGATGCCTCCCGTGCCGTCTCAGCATCATCAGCCCTACTGACCAACACCGTGCGCGCCTTCGCAGCGACCGGAGACACGCAGTGGCTCGACCAGTACTGGACCGAGATCGACACGACGAAATCGCAGGCGAAGGCGATCGAGACCCTCAAGTCGGTCGGGACCCCGGAATCGGAGCTTGCCCTCGTTGCCAGGGCGAGCCAGAACTCGGCCGGTCTCGTCGAGGCCGAGACGCGGGCGACGCGCCTGATCCTGCAGGCGAACCGCGTGCCTGAGTCCCAGATGCCCAAGGCAGTAGCCGACTTCAAGCTCTCGGCGCAGGACGCCGCCACATCCCCCGAGGCCAAGAAACAGACCGCCAACGAGCTCGTCTTCGGCCAGGAATACCGGGATTCTGTCAAGACGATCATGGAGCCGATCAGCCAGTTCCAGTCGGCATTGACGATGCGGGTGGACGCCGAATACGCAGCCGACGAGGGTCAGCGCAAGGCCGCCGAGATCGCGCTGGTCGGGTGCGCTGCACTGCTGGCCGCCGCGCTCGGTGCGGTGCTCGCGCTCTTCCACCGCCACCTCGGTGCGGTCATCCGGCGCTATGCGGACCAGCTGCGCACCGCCGACGACCGCGATCTGCAGTTCCGGCTCCAGCCCGAAGGCGTCCTGGAGCTGCAGGAGCTCGTCGAGGCCTTCAACACCAAGAACGCCAGCGTCGCGAAGGTCCTCGAAGGCGTGACCCGGCACGCGGAGTCGTTGTCCGCGGCATCGGGTCGGCTCACCGAGACGGCCGGTCACCTGGAGCAGTCCTCGCACCGCACCAATTCCGAGTCGCGGGCCGCGGCCGCCGCCGCCGACACAGTGAGCGGCAGTGTCTCCACCGTCGCCGCGGGCACCGAGGAGATGTCGTCCTCGATCCGCGAGATCGCCACCGCGGCCAACCGCGCCACCGGCGTCGCGCAGGAGGCCGTGCGCTCGGCGCAGGCGACCTCCGGCACCGTCGCCAAGCTCGGCCAGAGCTCGGCGCTCATCGGCGAGGTCGTCAAGACGATCACCAGCATTGCCGAGCAGACCAACCTCCTGGCACTCAACGCGACGATCGAGGCTGCCCGCGCCGGCGAGGCCGGCAAGGGTTTCGCCGTCGTCGCCAACGAGGTCAAGGAGTTGGCGCAGCAGAGCGCGACGGCCACGGAGGACATCTCGCAGCGGGTTCTCAGCATCCAGGACGATGCGACCGCCACTGCGGCTGCGTTGGCCGCTATCACCGACGTCATCGAGCGGATCAACGAGACCCAAGCGACGATCGCATCGGCGGTCGAGGAGCAGACCGCGACGACGAACGAGATGAGCCGCTCGGTGC
>JAUNUZ010000210.1 GCA_030537915.1 Micrococcales bacterium | reverse complement strand
TGTCGCGGGTCGGGTCCGCCACCGGCGTTCCCGCTGACGCAGCCCCGGGGGCAGTGCCGGCGGGTATCTGTGACCCCAGGGTCGCCGTGGTGTCGGGTCGCGCGTCGAGCTGTTTGGGGGTCAGGGCGTCGCGGCATGCCAGCACTTGCGCGGCCCAGACCTCGGCGTCCGCCGGGCGGGCGTCGGGATCGCGTCGGGTCGCGGACCCCACCAGCTCGTCGAGCTCGGCCGGCAGAGCGGGTACCTGGTCGGACGGCTTCGGCAATGTCCCGTGGACATGCTGGTAGGCAACGTGGATCGGTGAGCTGCCCTCGATGGCAGGGCGGCCGGTGAGCATCTCGTGCAGCATCAGCCCGGCCGCATAGACGTCGCTTCGCGCGTCGGCGATGCCGCGCTCGACCTGTTCGGGAGCCAGGTAGGCGACCGTACCCATGACCGTGCCGGACAGGGCGGTCGCGGTCGTGCTCGTCACGGCGCGGGCCAGTCCGAAGTCGGCGACCTTGACGACACCAGTGGGGGAGATGAGGACGTTCTCGGGCTTGACATCGCGGTGGACGATTCCGGCCCGGTGGGCGACTGCGAGCGCGGCGAGGACGTCACCGATCGTGGCGAGGGCCTCGCGTGGCGTGAGTGGACCGGCTTCGCGCATCCTGGCCCGCAGGGTCGGTCCATCGATGAGCTCCATCGTCAGGAAGACGAGGCCGTCGTCCTCGCCCTGGTCGTGCACCGCGACGACATGCGGGTCTGACAGGCGGGCGGCCGAGCGGGCCTCCTTACGGAAGCGTTCGACGAAGTCCGGGTCGCGCGCCAGGTCCTCGCGCATCACCTTCAGAGCAACGTCGCGGTCGAGGCGCAGATCGACGGCGGCGTAGACCGACCCCATGCCCCCGTCCGCGATGTGGCACACGACGCGATACCGACCGTCGACGATCCGGTCGATCAGAGCGGTGCGCTGGGCAAGTACCACGGCGGCAGTCTAGGCGCGGATCCGGCTACCTCCGTGCTGCGACCCGCGGGGCGGGGACGTCGCGGCGCGGGCTCGTAGGCCGGTCGCGGTCTCGTGTAGGTGGCTCGGTTCAGCTGCGGGAGAGGCGAGCCATGGTCGCGCGCACCTGCCGGACATACCGCCTCGTGTCCTGGTAGTGGCCGCGCTCGCGGACCGAGGTGAGTCCCTGGTAGTACGCGGCGACGACCTCGTCTTGGGTGCGGGCGCTGCGGTTGAGGCTACGTAGGAGAGCGACACCGCACGTGATGTTGTCGTGGGTGTCGAGCAGGTCGAGTTCGCGCCCGACCTGGCCGGAGACCCAGCTCCCGGTCGAGGGGAGGCACTGCATGACGCCGATGGCGTTGGCTTCGGAGACCGCCCGCTGGCTCCAGCGGGACTCCTGCCAGCCGATGGCTACGGCGAGGACGGGATCGACGCCCTGGCGGCGGGCCTCCTTGCCGATGAGCGCCCGGATCTGCGGTCGGGAAGGCAGGTCGCGTCGTGCCAGGTGGGCGCGGTTTGCCTCGGCGGAGGATGCGAGACGGCTGGAGTTAGGTGCCGCACCGGGGACGCGGGTGCCGACGATCCGTAGGCGCTGCCCGGCCTGCAGGGTGACGCTCGGGGGGAGGTTGTTCGCCTTGAGGATGCTCGCGCGCGAGACGCCGTAGCGCGACGCAAGCAAGAGGAGGCCGTCGCCGGGACGCACGGTGGCGCTGATCGTGTGGGTGCCCGCGGCTGCGCTGCGCGCTGCGGTCGCCCTGGTGCGTGCGCGGTCGCGGCCCTGGGGGACCGTGAGTCGCTGGCCGGGGCGGATGAGATCGCTGGTCAGGCCGTTGGCGCGGCGCAACGAGTTCGGTGAGACTCCGTGCCGCTGCGCGATGCCCGAGAGGGTCTGGCCGGGGCGCACCACGTGTGTGCCGTCGCCGCTGCGGTCTGAGGCGACGGCCTGGCGTCGCGCCGGACTACCCGATCCGCCGGGTAGGCGCAGCGTCTGGCCAGGGCGCAGCGTGGCATGAGATCCGCTGAGCCCGCTGCGGGCGACGATCTCCTCGACGCTCGTGCCGCGGGACAGCGCGAGGGCTAGCAACGTGTCTCCGGCTCGGACGGTGTAGGAGCCCCAGCGCTGCGCCGAGTTCGCGGTTGCCGGGTGTGCGCGGGTCTGCACCTGCGCAGCCGCGAACTCGGGGAAAGGCAGGGTCGGTGCAAGAGCGGGTCCGACGAGGGGGATCGGCACGGGGACGTCCTTCCTGGCGTGTCGTGTCCGGGGAAGCCGTTGGGACGCCCGGCTTCCGGGCGCGAATCTAGCGAAGACACGCGCTACCGGCGGGGAGCCCGCTCGGCATGGCGCGGATCGCAACCGGCTCGTGACGCGGCGTCTTGTCCGACCTGCCAGCTGCGGCCCTGGACGCCGAAGGTGACTCCGCGAAGCCGGGGTGTCAGGGTAGGGGCGTGTCAGACACGCCCAGCATCTCGCCTACCGACCCATTCACGACCGTCGACACCCCCCCGGACGGCGCCCGTCAGGCAGCGGTACTGGAGCTCGACGCGCTCGTGCCGGCCTGGCTGTCCGTGCCGGAAGCGGCGCAGATCCAGGGTGTGGCGCTGTCGACGGTGCGTGCCCAGCTCAAGGAGCGCCAGCTCATCGGTGTGCGCCGCGGACGCAACAAGGCGGTGTCCATCCCGGCGAGTTTCGTCACCGACGAGGGACCGCGCCCCGAGATTCGCGGCACGGTGACCGTGCTCTCCGACGGCGGGATGAGTGACGTGGAGCTACTGCGCTGGCTTTTCACACCTGAAGACACTCTGCCGGTCGCGGGGAGCCCGATGGACTGCATCCTCGCCGGCCACAAGACCGAGATCCGCCGACGCGCGATGGAGACCGCCTTCTGAGTCCGAGCGAGCAGTGCAGGCTCAGGTAGTCCGCGACGTCGTCAGCAACGTGAGCTCCCCGAGGGCCTCGTGACCCTCCTGGGACAGCCCGGCCACCTTGGCCAGCTCGGCCTGGGCGGCCCGCGTGCCCGCGGTGATCATCTCTTCGAGCGCGTCCAGCGCGCCGCTGTCGGTGATGATCGTGCGCATCGCGTCGATGTCTGCGGGGCAGAGGTCGGCGCGACCGAGCCTCTGTGTGAGCCGCTGCGCGTCGGCAGGCGAGCAGCGGGCCAGAGTCAGCGCGATGAGCACGGTGTATTTGCCCTCGCGCAGGTCGTCGCCGGCGGGCTTGCCCGTCTGGTCCGGGTCGCCGTACACCCCGAGCACGTCGTCGCGGAGCTGGAACGCCTCGCCCAGCTCCAGACCGTAGGCGGACAGCCGAACTCGATCCGCGGCATCGACCCCCGCGGCGTCGGCTCCGATGAGCAAGGGCTGCTCCACGGAGTACTTCGCGCTCTTGTAGCGCACGATCCGGCGCGCCGTCTCGACGCGTGCCGCGTGATCGAACTCGTCCCAGCCGCGCGCCGAGTGCAGGATGTCGAGGAACTGCCCCGCCATCAGCTGCGTGCGCATGTCGTCGAAGCAGCGTCGGGCACGGGCCAGTTCCCCGACGGGGAGCCCGCAGGTAGCCATCACCTCATCGGTCCACACGAGGCACAGGTCCCCCGCGAGGATGGCCGCGGCCTGGCCGAACCGGCTCGGGCGGCCGAGCCACCCGAGGGCCTCGTGGCGATAGGAGAAGTGCACGAGGGCGGTCGGAGCTCCGCGCCGCACCGCGCTGTCGTCCATGACGTCGTCGTGGAGCAGGGCCGCGGCCTGGAAGAACTCCATCGCGGTCGCCGCGCGGGCCGCCGCGTCGTCATGGGTGCCCCCGAGTCCGCGATACCCCCAGTAGCAGAAGGCCGCCCGGAGTCGCTTGCCGCCGCTGAGCAGCGTGGTGATGACGTCGAGGAGGGCGACGCCCTCCTCACCGAGCTCGGCGAGCACGCCGCGCTGGTGCGCCAGCTCCGTCTCGATCTCCGACTGGACGCGACGACGCAGTTGCTGCAGGTCGCGTGGTGCGCTCACTGGGCCTCCCGGATGGTGGTTCAGGCAGCCTACGGTGTAGGCCCCTGACTTAGGCTGGCGGGCATGCCCAGTCGGCACCACTGCATCCCAGCACTGCTTCGAGCCCCCGAGCCTGCCTTCAGTTTCGAGTTCTTTCCACCCAAGGACGACGCCGCCGAGGTTGCCCTGTGGGGGTCGATCCGACGTCTCGAGCGGGTCGATCCGACCTTCGTGTCGGTCACATACGGCGCGGGCGGCAGCACCCAGGACCGTACGGTGCGGATCACCGAACGGATCGCGATGGAGACGACCCTCGTCCCGATCGCCCACCTGACCTGTGTCGGAGCTTCCGTCGCCCAGCTGCGCGAGGTGATCGGCGACTACGTGGCGGGCGGCATTCGCGACGTCCTGGCTCTACGCGGCGACCCGCCGGGGGATGCCCGAGCGCAGTGGGTTGCGCACCCCGAGGGTTTCGCCCACGCGGACGAGCTCGTTCGGCTCATCCGCTCGCTGGGGTCCTTCTCGGTCGGGGTGGCGGCCTTCCCCGACGTCCACCCGGAGTCCCCCGACCTTGCCCACGACGTCCAGACCCTCGTGCGCAAGGCCGACGCGGGCGCCGAGTACGCCGTGACGCAGATGGTCTTCGATGCCGACTCCTACCTGCGTCTGCGTGATCTCGTCGCGCGGCGTCGCGACCTGCCGATCGTGCCCGGGCTCATGCCGGTGACGAATGTCGCCCAGATGGCGCGGATGTCCCAGCTGATGGGAACCCCGCTGCCGCCGGAGGTCGTCGCGCGGCTGGAACCGCTGGCGGACGACCGCGCCGCCGTGCGCGAAGAGGGCGTCGCCATAGCTACCGAGCTGGGGGAGCGGATGCTCGCCGAGGGCGCTCCGGGCCTGCACTTCATCACGATGAACCATTCGACGGCGACGCTCGAGGTGCTCGACAACCTCATGGGGGCCGGGGTGCTGCCGGCGCCCCCGACGCCGGAGTCCGTCCTCGCCTGACTCATCGGTCGCTCGCGGCGCGGCC
>JAUNUZ010000209.1 GCA_030537915.1 Micrococcales bacterium | reverse complement strand
CCTGGCCGAGGTGGCCACGGCCGCGGCGACCATCCCCGGTGCCCCCCGGGAGTCGATCGGCAAGGCCACGATGACCGGGGCGACGCAACTGCGCGCCGCGGGCATCTCGTCCGACGTCCCCGGACTGACCCCGCCCGTCGTGCTACCCACGCCAGTTCGTTCAAACCTGCGAACGGGCGGCTCGAGTCTCGACCTCGGCTCACAGATCTCGACCCCGGCCCCGGTGTCCCTCAACGCAGCCCGCGTATTGGATCAGCTCGGGGCCCTGTCCGAAGCCACCCGGCAGGTGCTGCGCGACCATCTTGGCGGGCACACCGCGCCCCAGTTCCCCCAGCCCACGCTGCAGGATCTGCCCTACGCCTCACCCGAGGACACCTCCCGTGAGGCGTCACCGGGCTCCGTCCCCGGCGAGGGCGTGCCCCGCGAGGTCCAGTCCATCGCGGCGGCGACACCCGAGGTGCCCACCGCAGCCGAGCCGGCGCCGCCGCCCCGCACCGTCGAGGAGTTGCTCGCGGAGCTGGACGAGCTGATCGGCCTGTCGCGCGTCAAGCGCGAGGTCCACCGGCAGATCGCCCTGCTCAAGATGGACATCAAACGGCAAGACGCCGGGCTGCGCACGGCGACCCTGACCCGACACCTGGTCTTCGTCGGCAACCCTGGGACGGGCAAGACGACCGTCGCGCGGCTCGTCGGGGCGATCTATCACGCCCTCGGCCTGCTCTCCAAGGGTCAGCTCATCGAGGTCGATCGCAGCGAGCTCGTCGCGGGCTACCTCGGCCAGACCGCCCAGAAGACGATGGAGGTCATCAAATCGGCTGACGGCGGCGTGCTCTTCATCGACGAGGCGTACACGCTGGCCGGGGACCAGTACGGGCAGGAGGCGGTCGACACGCTCGTTAAGGAGATGGAGGACAAGCGCTCGAGCCTCGTCGTCATCGTCGCCGGCTATCCCGCTCCGATGGAGCGCTTCATCGATACCAACCCCGGGCTGGCCAGCCGATTCCGCACGACGATCAGCTTCGAGGACTACTCCGACGACGAAATCACGAAGATCCTGCTCTCGATGGCGCAGGCCAACGACTACGACCTGTCGCCGCGGGCTGTGCGGCGATTCCGCGAGATCCTCGCAGCCACACCGCGGGACGAGGCGTTCGGCAACGGCCGTTTCGCCCGAAACATGCTCGAAGGAGCGATCGGTCGCCACGCCTGGCGCCTTCAGGACGTCGACGACCCGAGCACCGAGCAGTTGCGCACCATCGACATGGCGGACCTGGAGGATCTGAGGGAAACCGGGACCATCGACGCGGAGTCAGCCGACCAAGCCGATGCGCCCGGGGAGCGCGGCGAGCGGGCCGGCACAGACGTGGGGGGCCGCGCATGAATGGCTCCTCACGGCCCGCCCCGGACTCCGCCGGCGCTGCAGCCGCTACGGGGGCGCCATCTGTGGGCGCCTCTACACAGGCGCAGTCCGGCACTGCTACCGCGCCACCCGGTCCGAGCTCGGCGACCGCTCCGAATGCTCAAGGCGCGGCCGCCGCGGCAAGCCCCGCACAGCGGGTAGCGACGCGAGGCCCGACGCCGATGCCGGCTCGACGATCTGCGCATGCGGCGCGGTCGACCCCCGATACGCTGCGTCGGCTCTCGGCGCTCGGCCTGCTTGCCGGCATGCTCACCGGCGCAGCCTCCTTCGGCGCAGTGACGACGAGCGTCTCCGCCGCGCGGGAAGCCGCGTCGGGGGCGCACGTGGCGAGCCCCGCCGCACAGGCCCAGGTCGCGGGCGCGCAAGCTCGCGCCGCCGCGGCCACGACGCTGCTCACCGGGTCCTCGGCATCGTCTTCGGCTCCCTCCACCTCGATCGATGCGCTCGTCACCGCGTCGGAGCGTCTGGCTGACGCCGGGAAAGGGACGCCCGACCAAACGACGTTCGCAACGATCTCAGGCGCGCAGCAGGCGTTGCCGCCCTATGCGGCCGCGATCTCCGCAGCCGCCACCGCAGCTGGGTCGGGGACCACCCCGACGACGGCCGCCAATACAGTGCGCGCCGGCGACGAGGCCCTCACCGCAGCGACCACTCCACTTCAGGGCCTGGTCACCGAGCAACTGAGCAAGGTATCCGACGCGAAGTCCCTGTCCACCCTGGCCGCCGCCCTCCCCATCGTCGTCGGTGGAGCGGCCACGATGTTCCTGGTCACAAGCATGTTCTGGCTTGCTCGCAAGACCCACCGCCTCGTCAACGCGCCGCTGCTGGTGGGCACCCTGATCGTCGCCGGGACGACCGCCTTCAGTACCGCGGCGACCCTGCAGTCTGCCAATGTCGTGAATGCCGCCTCCACCTCGGCCGATTCCGTAGCCGCGCACGGCGTGCTGCTCGCTTCCGCGCACGAGGCGCGGGCCGCCGAGCTCCAGTCCGTGCTGCCCGGCACCTCGACACAGGCGCAGGCCGCGAGCGCGTTGGCCAAAACAGCAGACGCTCGTGTCGGCTCCCTCCTCTCAGCCAGCGAGCTCGCCGGCGGGGGTGCCCCCCAAGCGTGGGCCGACTACCAGAGCGCGCAGCAGCAGGCCCTCGCCACCGTCGGCTCCGACCGGGCCAAGGCAGCCACCACCGCGACGACGACGGCCGCCACCGCCTTCAACGCCTTCGTCAAGCAGGTGCCGGCGACCGGGGCGACGATGCAGAACGACACGACCGCACCGGACGCCGCCGATATCTGGCCGTGGCTCGCCCTCCTCGCGGGGCTCAGCGGTGGTGCCCTGGCCTGGGTGGGCCTCGATCGTCGTCTCAAGGACTACCGATGAGCGGGCAGGAGCGCCGATGACCAGCCAATTCGTGCTCGCACCGAGCGCCCCCGGGGCGATGGGCGAGGACGCCATGCCCGAGGAGCTGCTCGCCTACCTGCGCGACCTCGGCACGTGGCGAGACCGCCGCAAGACCGAGCTCGACCAGCTCGACGAGGCCTGCCTGCGCTCCCCCGAGAGGGACTCCCTGACCGGGGACATCATGCTCTCCATGGCGCTGTGGCAGGCCGTCGCACAGCGCCATGACCTGCTCGTGGCGACCTGGGACTCCGGCCGTGTGCTGGAGACGGAGCGCCGCCGGATGACGACCCTCATCTGGGGGCGCCTCGACCAGCGAGCCGCCGAGGGAAACGCGCTGGCCGTCAGCCTCCCCGAGGCCTGCCGCCTGTCCGACACCCTCGCGGCCTCGCTGCGATCCCGGCTGCGGCTCGAGGGGGCCGAACCCGACGTCTCAGCCCGGATCCGCGACCTGCGCGTCCAGATCGAGCGGATCCGCGACCAGGTGGCTGGCATCCCCTCCGTCAACAGTGAGTCGGCCCAGCAGGTGCTCATCGGCCTGGACCGGCGGCTCGTCGACGTCACCGATCGCGCGAAGCGGGGTGCCGACGTCGGTGGTCTCCTGCCCTCCCTCGAGCAGGAGACCGCCCGCACCGAGCGCGACCTGATCGTCGCAGCCTCCCGCCGCGCCCAGACCAAGAACGATCTCGCCACCGCACGACAGCGGCGCGACGAGCTGGCCGCCCGCGGCCAAGCCCTGAGTCGGCTCGCGGCCGCAGCCGTCGCCGCCGTGTCGCCCGCCCCCCGGTTGGCCGTCCCCGACGTCACCGCCCTGGGCGAACCGGCCGCCGACGACGTCGAGGCCTACCTCAAACGACTCGATCGCGTCGAAGCCGCCCTGGAGACCGTGCAAGGTGCCTACGGTCAGGCCCTGGCCACCCGCGACGAACTCGCGGGTCAGATCGAGGCCTACGCCGCGAAGGCGGTGACGCTGGGCGCTGTGACCGCGGGCGCCGCGCAGGACCTGTCGGAGCTGCATCGCCGCGCCGCCGCGGTGCTCGCGAATGAGCCTGTGGACCTGGCCCGGCTCGCTGCGCTCGCGGGAGCGCAGCAGGCCTATCTCGTCGCGCACACCAGAGCCTCGGGCTCGTCAGGAGCGAACGCTTCGTCGTCGGGGGCGCGCTCATGACGAGCGGCCAGGCGTGCAACCAGACGGGGTGCCCCGGGACATACGTCGACGGGTACTGCGACTTCTGCGGCTTCCCCGAGCCCGCGGACCCGTCGGGTTCGACGGGAGGATCTCCCGGCCACGACTCCGGCATCCCGACCGCCACGGCAGCCTCGACGCTGGCTGCGGAGGAGGCCGAGGACGACGTGACCAGCGCCGCCGCCCTCGGCGGAGTGAGTACCAGCGTGGGCGGCGGGGGTGTGGCCTCCGGCTCAGGCGCACGACCGGGGCAGTTCTTCGAGAGTGGGTCCGCTACCTCCGGGAGCGTGTCCGCCTCGAGCTCGGCGCTCCCGCCCGAACAGCAGGCCGTCGTCGTCCCGCACGTCGCAGGGCATCGACCCGGCGTACGGGGCGTACGCGGTGTCGCGCTCGGCAGCGCGCGCGGCACCGGCGCCACGCGGCGAGTCGCCCCCGGCCGGCGACGCGCCCGCGGGTCGAGCCTGGGTGCGGGCCTGACGACCGTGCCGACCGCCCCGAGCACTGATCCGGCCGCCGCCGTGATGACCGACCCGGAGGTGGCCGAGGAGAAGCGGAACTGCCCCTCGTGTGGAGCCCCGGTCGGTCGGGGTCGCGGCGATGCGCCCGGACGAACCCAGGGCTACTGCCCCAAGTGTCGCAACCCCTACTCGTTCACCCCCAAGCTGCACCCCGGTGACCTCGTCGGCGGACAGTACGAGGTAGTCGGGTGTCTCGCGCACGGCGGCCTCGGTTGGATCTATCTGGCCCGGGACAAGAATGTCTCGGATCGTTGGGTCGTCCTCAAGGGGCTGCTGAACGCCGGTGACGCAGACGCGCTGGCGGCGGCCGTCGCGGAGCAACGCTTCCTGGCCCAGGTCGAGCATCCGCTCACCGTGGAGGTCTACAACGTCGTGACTCACGACGGCGCCGCCTACACGGTCATGGAGTATGTCGGCGGGACGAGCCTGAAGGAGCTGCTCAAGGAGCGGATGGCCGCCAACGGCGGCGTCTACGACCCATT
>JAUNUZ010000208.1 GCA_030537915.1 Micrococcales bacterium | reverse complement strand
CCTGACCTACGAGCCCGAGCCCGGCCAGCGCCGCGATAGTGCCAGCCAGCGCGCCCCCGGCCAGCATGAGGAAGACGAGATCGACAGTTGCAGCCTCGACGACGCCGAGGATGAGCGCCACGGCGAGCCAGGCCGCCCATTCGTTGCCCTGTAACCATTCAGGCATGCCCTCACCCCTATCTGTAGCGCTTCGCACCACCAAATCACACGGACGTCCGTGTGCATGCGCCTACTCGTGCGACGACTCGTGGCTACGAGTGGTTCCCGACGGGGTCTGCGGCGGGGGTGGACTGGCTCGGGCTGCCGGTCGTTCCGTCGCCGGCGCCTACGTCCGCGGTGCGCGCTCGGGCTGAGTAGCGGCGGCCATGCTGCTGCAGAATGAGGGGAAGGCCGAAGGTCCGCTCGAGATTCGCCTCCGTCAGGGTGAGTTCAAGCGGCCCGGCCGCCACGACCCGTCCCTCGCGCAGGAGCATCACGTCGGTGAAGCCGGGCGGGATCTCCTCGACGTGGTGAGTCACGAGGACGAGAGCAGGGGCCTCGAGGTCGTCTGCAAGCGCGCCGAGACGGGCGATGAGGTCTTCCCGACCGCCGAGGTCGAGGCCCGCCGCGGGCTCGTCGAGCAGCATGAGCTCTGGGTCGGTCATGAGGGCTCGCGCGATCTGGACCCGCTTGCGCTCCCCCTCGGAGAGGGTGCCGAAGTGCCGCTGGCTCAGGTGTCCGGCGCCAAGGGAGTCCAGGAGCTCTTGGCCGCGCGCCAAGTCGAGGCGGTCGTATGACTCGCGCCAGCGGCCGACGATCCCGTAGGAAGCGGTCACCACGACGTCGATGACGCGCTCGTCGCCGGGGATCCGCTCGGCCATCGCAGCACTCGCGAGCCCGATGCGCGGACGCAGCTCGAAGACGTCCACGGCCCCGAGCACTTCGCCGAGGACGCCCGCGACTCCGCGGGTGGGATGCATCCGGGCCGCCGCCAGCTGCAGCAGCGTCGTCTTGCCCGCTCCGTTGGGCCCGAGGATCACCCAGCGCTGGCCCTCTTCGACCTCCCAGTCGACCTCATCCAGCAGGGTGGCATCGCCGCGCGTCACCGTGACACCAGCGAACTCCAACACGTCACTCATGCCTCCCGACCCTAGGGCACCGGTGCGGCGCTCGGGTCCGTGGCCCGCGGGTGAGCCGAGGTCCGGCCGGTTTCACGGGATCAGATCGCGCCCAGAGGCGGTGCGCGCCACCCCACACCTACGATGAGGCAATGCCCGAACTGTCGGCCAGCGCCCGCCTGTCGCTGTGGGGCACGAGCTACTTCGCGGGGCTGAGTGAGCTCGAGGCCGCCCTGGAGCGGACGGCACCTGACGCGGACCACCACGAGGGGGCACGGTCGTGGCTGGCAACTCGCCGCTCGCTGGGTGAGCGCGTCGTCCTCCTGGCGCTACCCCGCCCGGGTGATCCGAGCGATCTGCCTGGCGGATCGGACTTGCGGGCCGCGGCCATCGAGGTCGGGGAATGCGTCTTCGTTCCCGGGTTGGGCGGAGCCCTCGTACCTGCCGTGCACGAGTACGGGCCGGTTGGGGACCGGGGCCTGGCCGTGCGCTGGACCGCCCACGACAGCGACCCGGTCGCCTCGCACGTCCTTGATGCCTGGTCGGCCCGCGAGGTCGAGCGCGAGCTCTTGGCCGCGGTGCAGACCGCGACGCGCGCCCTGGCGGACGCGCCGACCCCGTGGCTGTCGCGCGGGCTTGCCGATCACGCCGTGGATCGGCTCGGGGCCGCCGACTGGGGCCTGCCGCTGGGCCTGAACCCCCGGACGGTGCGCATCATCTCCCTAGCGGGAGCGGTGGGCGAGCTGACATCGCTGGCCCTGCGGGCGCCGCAGGACGGAACGAGCGCGGCGGTGATCGATGCGCGACGCAGGGTCCTGCGCGATCTTCAGCGCGCCGGCGAGCTGGCCCTGACCCGTGCCGTCAATATCGCGGCCCTGCACTTGGCGGGCCTGCGCCCGGGCCGCGAGGACTGACCGTCTCCTCCTAGGCCCCATTCCCGTGAACCGCCGCTGCCTGGTGCGGGGTTCAGAAGCGATCGAGCACCGAGCGGTAGACCTCCATCGTGCGGTCCCCGATCGCCGACCATGAGAAGTGCTCGACGGCCCGGCGTCGACCAGCTTGACCCATCTGCCGAGCCCGCGCCGGGTCGCTGACGGCCTCGTTGAGCGTCGCGGCGAGGTCGGCCTCGAAGGCTGGGGGGTCGACGGGTGTGCCGGTGCCGTCCTGGACCTGCTCGATGTCGACGAGCCAGCCGGTCTCGCCGGGGACGACGACCTCGGGAATGCCTCCGGTCCGGGTCGCGACGACCGCCGCATCGCACGCCATCGCCTCGAGGTTGACGATGCCCAGCGGCTCGTAGACCGAGGGGCAGGCGAAGACCGTCGCGTGGCTCTCCAGCGCGATCACCTGCGGGCGGGGCAGGTGCTCGGCGATGAGGACGACACCCGCGCGGGTCTTGCGCAGCTCATCCATGAGGTGCTCGACCTCGGCCTGGATCTCCGGCGTGTCCGGCGCCCCGGCGCACAGGACAAGCTGGACGTCGGGCTCGAGGAAGGCGGCCGCGCGGAGCAGGTGCGGAAGGCCCTTCTGGCGGGTGATCCGGCCGACGAAGAGGACCGAGCGCTGGTCGGGGTCCATGCCGAGGCGGCGGCAGGTGTCTTTGGCCGCGTCGGAGGTATCCGGCTGCCAATCCGTGGAGTCGATGCCGTTGTGGACGACCGGCACGTGCTCGGGGTTGATGCTGGGGTAGCACTTGAGGATGTCCTGACGCATCCCGTGGCTCACCGCGATGACGGCGGCAGCTGCCTCGTAGGCCGTCCTCTCCACCCAGGACGAGACGCGGTATCCGCCGCCGAGCTGCTCGGCCTTCCACGGTCGCAGCGGCTCCAGGCTATGGGCCGAGACGACGTGCGGCGCGCCGGCGAGCAAGGCGCCGAGGTGGCCGGCCATGTTGGCGTACCACGTGTGTGAGTGGATGAGGTCGGCGCCCTCGCAGTCCGCTGCCATCCCCACGTCGACCCCGAGGGTCTTCAACGCGGCATTCGCGTGGCTCAGCTGCGGCAAGTCCGGGTAGCCCGTCGTGCCGGGCTCGTCCCGGGGCGCACCGAACGCCCGGACCTGGACGTCGACGTCGCCTCGCGCGCGAAGCGCTCGCGCCAGCTCCTCGACGTGGACGCCGGCTCCGCCATACACGGCCGGGGGATATTCCTTCGAAAGAATGTCAACGCGCACATAGCGCACCCTAGTGGCGTGGCACGCTCAGCGGGGCCTTGACCAGCTCCTCGTCCGCACTCTTATCAGCGCGGGTGACCCTCGCGCGGCGGGACCAAGATTCGCCCCACCTACCCGACCGCGCCCCCGCGGACAACGGTACGTTGCACGCATGAGGCGTCATTTCGGCAAAACCAACGTCCTAGCCATAGTCCTCGCAGGCGGCGAGGGCAAGCGGCTCATGCCGCTCACCGCCGACCGCGCGAAACCTGCGGTCCCCTTCGGCGGCATCTACCGGCTCGTCGACTTCGCACTGAGCAATGTCGTCAACTCCGGCTACCTCAAGGTCGTCGTATTGACGCAGTACAAGTCGCACAGTCTCGACCGGCACGTCACCCGGACGTGGCGAATGTCGACCCTGCTCGACAACTACGTGGCACCGATCCCGGCTCAGCAGCGGCGCGGCAAGCAGTGGTACATGGGCAGCGCCGACGCGATCTACCAGAGCCTCAACACGATCGACGACGAGCGCCCCGACATCGTGGTCGTCGTCGGCGCGGACCACGTCTACCGCATGGACTTCTCCCAGATGGTCGACCAGCACGTCGAGACCAACGCCGGCGTCACGGTCGCGGCGATCAGGCAGCCCATCTCGCTCTCCGACCAATTCGGGGTCATCGAGGTCGACGACGCCGACGTCCGCAAGGTCGGTCGCTGGCGCGAGAAGCCGACGGACGCCAAGGGCCTGCCCGGCTCCCCGGAGGAGGTGCTCGCCTCGATGGGCAACTATGTCTTCGACGCCGACGTCTTGCGGGAGGTCGTGACCAAGGACGCAAACAACGAGTCGAGCAAGCACGACATGGGCGGCGACATCGTTCCCTACTTCGTCGCGCGCGACGAGGCCTACGTCTACGACTTCAACAACAACGAGATTCCGGGAGCGACGGATCGCGACCGAGCCTACTGGCGAGACGTCGGGACGATCGACTCCTACTACGACGCGAACCTCGACCTCATCGCGCTCGAGCCGATCTTCAACCTCTATAACTCCAGGTGGCCGATCTACACGAGCTACTCCGCGAGCCACCCGCCGGCCAAGTTCGTGCACAACGAAACCGGCCGACTGGGCGAGGCGCTCAACTCAGCCGTCGCCCCCGGCTGCATCATCTCCGGGGCCCGCGTCGAGGGCTCGGTTCTCTCCCCTCAGGTCAAGGTGCACAGCTACGCGCAGGTGCTCGACTCGGTCCTGCTCGACAACGTCGAGGTGTCCCGAAACGCCCTCGTGCGTAAAGCGATCCTCGACAAGAATGTCAGGGTCGAGACCGGCGCCCAGGTCGGCGTCGACCACGACCACGACCGGGAGCGGGGCTATAGCTTGAGTGAGGGTGGGATCGTCATCGTGCCCAAGGGTGCGGTCGTCACCGCCTGATGCCGGCGGCGCATAGGCCAGGCACGACCCCGCGCGCCGGATAGCGTGTTCCGCGTGAACCCCCCCGCTCATCTGCCGGCCACCCTTCCTTGGGGCCAAGGTCCGACTCCCCGATCCAGAGCCGGACCCTGGCTGGTCGTTTGTGACGTCGATTCCACGTTCATCCAGGACGAGGTCATCGAGCTCTTCGCCCGCCACGCGGGAGCCGAGGAGCAGGTGAGCGCCGTGACCGAGGCGGCGATGCGCGGGGAGTTGGACTTCACGCAGAGCCTGAAGACCCGGATCGCGCTGCTGGCCGGGCTTCCCGCGGGCGTCATCCAAGAGGTGCGCGCCGCGATCCGCCTG
>JAUNUZ010000207.1 GCA_030537915.1 Micrococcales bacterium | reverse complement strand
AACTCGCACTAGACGCGCCAACGACGCCGCACCTCGACCGGCTTGGACGTGGCCAAGAAGCCTAGGACCCTCGGCTGGGGTCGCGACGGTGTCGCCTTGCGGTTCGCCTCGGGTCTGTTGGACCGCAACTGCGAGCAGGGCGTCGCTGCTGCGCGAACCACCCGACTCGAGCTCAGCACGTCGCAACTCCCGCCGCATCCGACGCACCGCCAGCGGGTCGGCTCCGATGACGCGGGAGGTCAGCAGATCGGCGACTTCATCGCTCGTCAACGGCATGGCTTCGGGCAAGCATGCTGACAGAAGCGCGAGCAGTGGCCGGATCGCCGGCTCTGCGCTTAGGGGCACCTTCGCCCCCGGCACGCACACCGGGATTCCTTCGGCGAGCAACGCCCGGCGCAGGGTGGCGCACCGCTCGCCGCCTCTCGCGATGATCGCCATCCGATCCCAAGGCAGCCCAGCTAGCAAGTGAGCGCGCCGCAGCGTCGTGGCGATGTGTCGCGCCTCGTGCGCGCCGCTCTCCAGCACCGCGGTCTCGAGGCTGCCGCTGGGCACCTGGGTAGCAGGCTCGCAGCGCCGGTGAGCGGGCCCGGTGCTCGCCCCGACGTGGGCTCGCACCCGCTGGGTGACGTCGAGCAGCTGCGTGCCCGCGCGGTACGAGCGCGTCAGCACGTAGGTGGGAGCCTCTGCCGGAGACACTCCCGGCAGCTGACACCGATCGCGGCCGCGACCCCGGCCAGTTGTCGGTCGGGACCAGCCCCGCGCCAGGAAATCGAGATCGCCTCCGCGAAACGCCTGGGTCCCCACGTCCGGGTCACCCACGAGCAGGAGCGGCACACCGGCATCGTGCAGCGCAGCCACGAGCCGGCTCCGGGCCACCGACAGCTCCTGCGCGTCATCGACGACGAGCAGACGCAGGTTGTCGCAGATCCGGCGGCGCACGTGCTCGTGCGCGGTCAGCAAGTCGGCCGCGGTCGTCAGGAGCCCCGCCGGGTCATGCGCACCGGGGTGCGCCAGGGAGACGACATCCTCGTACTCCTGCAGGACGTCCGCCGCCGCCCGCCACACGGGCATCTGCCGTGTGGCGCCCAGCTCTCGCAGCTGCTGGGGATCGAGCCCGTGTTCGGCGGCCCGCATGAGCAGCTCGCGCAGCTGATGCCGGAAGGCGCGCGTGCCCTCGGCCTGCCGCAAGTGCTCCGGCCACTTCGGGCCCTGGGCGGTGCCGGCACGGTGCCCGGCGAGCAACTCCGAGAGGATGACGTCCTGCTCGGCGCCCGTGATGAGGTGCGGCGCCGGTCCCTGCTCGAGCTGTGCGTGGGCCCCCACCACGGCGAAGGCCAGCGACTCGGGCGTCCGGGCCAGCGGTTCGACCGTCGTACCACCCAACGCGGCCGTGATCCGACCTCGCAGACTCGCGGCGGCCACGCGGGAGGGCGCCAACACCAGGCACTGGCCGGGTTCGATCCCCTGCGCCAGGCAGGCATTCACCACGTGCTCGATCACGACCGTCGTCTTGCCGGTCCCCGGGGCCCCTAGCACCCGGGCCAGGGGGCCCGAGTGTGTCGCGGCCGCGCGCTGGCTCTGGTCCAGCGTCAAGAAGGCTGGAGTTGGGTCGTCGGGTGTCGCCAGGAGGCTCACAGATGCGTTGTCGATCACGAAGCAGAGCACACCACCCGCCACCGACAAGGCTCTTGGAAAGCCTCGTTCACCCGGACTGATCAGCGCGAATGGCCCACCACCAGGCCTAGCGGGCGCGGCCGAGGGGCCACCTGTCAGGGCGGTGGCCGGGCCGGGACACTGGTTAGGATCGAGAGCCTGTCGGCCGTTCGTGCACGAGGGGAGTCCCGTGGACACCGAGCAGCACCGCGCGCCCAATGGCGCCCGTGGGATCCGCCTTCCCCGATCGGCGCGGCGTGCTCAGCTGCTGCAGGCGGCTCAATCTGTCTTCGTCGAGCGGGGCTACCACGCGGCGGGCATGGACGAGATGGCCGAGCGTGCGGGTGTCTCCAAACCCGTGCTCTACCAGCATTTCCCGGGCAAGTACGAGCTCTACCTCGCTCTCCTCGACGAGGCCGACCGCGACATCGTGAGTGCGGTGCTCGACGGCATGAACAGCTCCGCCGACAACAAGGAGCGAGTGCAGGCGACCATCCGCGCCTACTTTGCCTTCGTGGCTCGCGAGGGCGCCGCCTACCGACTCGTCTTCGAATCCGATCTCTCGAACGATCCGCAGGTGCGCGAGCGGATCCAAGAGGTCCAGCGACACTGCGCCGAGGCTGTCGCGGAGGTCATTGGGCACGGCACCGACTGCACCCCGGACCAGGCCCTGCTGCTCGCGACGGGAGTCGTCGGGATGGCCCAGACCGCGGCCCGCCACTGGCTGCTCGACCAGTCGATGCCGCAGACGGAGGCCGTCCGTCTCGTCAGCGATCTCGCCTGGCGTGGCATGCGGGGCCTCCCGCGTACCGGCGCCGACTCCCCCGCGGTCTCACCTGCATACCCGGAGCCCGAGGGCTGACCCGCAGGGGCTTGTCGGGGCGCTCGGTCGATGCCGTCTACGCTGGGCAGAGCCCGCGCTGCTCGGTGTGCGGGGTCGTCTGAAGAGGAGACCGGCGTGGAGATCAAGATCGGCGTGCTGCACTCGTCCCGCGAGGTCGTTGTGGACAGCGATCAGGATGCTGCCGAGATCGAATCGGCAGTGAGCGATGCACTGTCCACCGGTTCACCGCTGCGCCTCGTGGACAGCAAGGGCTCCGTCATCCTCGTCCCCGCCGCGATGCTCTCCTATGTGGAGATCGGCACGACACGCAAGGGCGGCGTCGGGTTCGGGCAACTGTAGGCGGATCGAGCCCTGGACCGCTCCCGACCAGGCCGGATCCCGCCTCCGGCGGGCTGGAAAGCAACGATTTGGGGACTACCCGGCCCGTGGCGTGTATTCCGCACACATCGTGGGCAAGGGTGAAGAGTAAACGCTAGAGACGGACTCGCGCGGCGCGGCACGCCTGCGCCCGAAGTCCATCAGAACGAAGGAGCAACACCTCATGATCTCGACCATCCTCACCGCCATCGTCATCGGTGCCATTATCGGCGGGCTCGCTCGTCTGGTCATGCCCGGCCACCAGAACATCTCGATCGTCATGACGATAATCCTGGGAATCCTCGGGTCGGCGCTCGGATCCTGGCTCGTGGCGCAGTTCGGCTACAGCAACTCCAGCGGCATCGCTTGGATTGCGGTGTTGGCCGGAGTCGTCGTCGCAGCGATCCTGATCGCGATCTACCTCAAGGTCACCAGCGGTCGCAGCCGCGTCTGAAAACCTCTAACCCGACGAAGGGCCGGACCCACTGGGTACGGCCCTTCGTCGTGCACTCAGCGTCTGCGAATGGCGGGGGGACCTGCGACGGCGGGCTAGACTTGGCGCGTACATAGGTGCCCGGTCGGCATGACCACTACTTTCCCGGGGCGCCGGCGAAGCCGTTCGACCTCGGGGCCCCGCGCCACCACGCCCAGCGGACTCATCAGTTTCGCAGCTCGCGCCGGTGACGACAGACCTCCGAGCGGCCCTGACATTGCGCCCCGACGCTGCTCGCCTTGCGCGAGCGCGCGGTCGACATACCGATCGAGAGACCCCTATGGAGCACACCGCGGACACGATGTCCGAGCCGACATTCGCCGACTTCGATGTCCACCCCGACATCGTCGATGCACTGGCCGACGCGGGGATCACCCACCCCTTCCCGATCCAGGCGATGACCCTTCCCGTAGCCATGTCCGGCCACGACATCATCGGCCAGGCCAAGACGGGAACCGGCAAGACCCTCGGATTCGGCGTGCCATTGCTCGAGAAGACCGTGCCGCCCGGCGACCCCCGCTTCGAGACCCTGCCCCACGCCGGCAAACCTCAGGCACTCGTGGTCGTGCCCACCCGCGAACTGTGTAACCAGGTCACCGGTGACCTCAAGCGGGCGAGCGCCCGCCGCGGCATTCGCGTCGAGAGCATTTACGGCGGTCGCGCCTTCGAGCCGCAGGTCGAGGCCCTGCGCCGAGGCGTCGAGGTCATCGTGGGCACGCCCGGTCGACTCATCGACCTCAACAAGCAGGGTCACCTGACGCTCACCTACGTGCGCACGGTCGTCCTCGACGAGGCCGATGAGATGCTCGATCTGGGCTTCCTCCCCGACGTGGAGAAGATCCTCGCGCAGACGCAGGCCTCCCGTCAGACGATGCTCTTCTCGGCGACCATGCCGGGCGCCGTCGTCGCCCTGGCGCGGCGCTACATGAAGCAGCCGACGCACATACGGGCGCTGACCGAGGGCGACGAGGGCAAGACCGTCGCGGCGATCGAGCAGTTCGTCTTCCGAGCCCACGCGATGGACAAGGTCGAATTGCTCGCCAAGGTCCTGCAGGCCAAGGACCGCGGACTGACGATCATCTTCACCCGTACTAAGCGAACCACGGCCAAGGTCTCCGATGAGCTGGCCGATCGTGGCTTCGCGGCCGCCGCTATCCACGGCGACCTCGGCCAGGGTGCCCGCGAGCAGGCCCTGCGCGCCTTCCGCAACGGCAAGGTGGACATCCTCGTCGCAACCGACGTGGCGGCGCGCGGCATCGACGTGGAGAACGTCACGCACGTCGTCAACTATCAGTGCCCCGAGGACGAGAAGACCTACCTGCACCGCACCGGACGGACCGGTCGCGCCGGCCACACCGGCGTCGCGATCACCCTCGTGGATTGGGACGACCTGCCGCGCTGGGGCCTTATCAACAAGGCCCTGGACCTGGGGATCCCCGACCCGATGGAAACCTACTCATCCTCCGACCATCTCTTCGACGATCTCGACATCGACCCTAAGGTGACGGGGCGACTCCCCAAGTCCGCCCGCACCCGCGAGGGCCTCAACGCCGAGACCCTCGAAGACCTCGGCGAGACGGGGCGCTCGGCCAGCGGGCACGGTGGCGGCCGCGGGGTCGGCTCCCGCCAGGGCGCTGCTCGTCGCAGCGGCGCCGGACCCGACTCCGGCAGTAGGGACT
>JAUNUZ010000206.1 GCA_030537915.1 Micrococcales bacterium | reverse complement strand
CGCGGTACATCTGCTGAGCGGGCATGGCGCGCCAGGAGGGCAGAAGTTCAATCTGGGGCTTCAGATGAAACTTTTAGGGCCGTAGCGGGGTGGCTAACGTGGCGGAGTACCGGCGCGGTTGCCAGCAGCCTTGGCCCCACGGGAGCCGACCGCTGGGCCATCCAGGGCGGTGACTACCGCTGGTACCTGCCCGCTCGTCTCACCGACGTGCCTCTCACGCTGAGTCCGCCTACACAAACCTCGCTCACTGAGGTTACGGCGCTCGGACCGATCGATCTTGACACCGTCTCTGCGCCGCTCACCCGCGCCTCCCGACGTCGGGCCCCCGGCCTGCCCGACCACCTCCGCCCTTAACGCTGGCCCGGCGCAGCGACGCGTCTCGGTGACGGTCCTCCTACGGTCGATGGTGCGGGAGTTCGGGTGATGAAGCCGTCGTCGCCGGGGAGCCGCCGCTTGACAGACGCCCTCGACGTTCGGCCTCGCTCCACAAGGCTCACAGCGCGATGGCGCTGTCGGCGTAGAGGTCGGCGGGCATGGGGTGCGCCAGGCGCCAGGTGATGGCGATGGGACGGTCGCGGGTGTGGCTGACGTAGGTGGCCGGCCCGAGGAAGGTGTAGGGGGCGCCGTCTCCGAAGTCGCTGCGCTTGGATTCGCGCACGAAGAGCACGACCTTGCTCGTGCCAGCCAGATACCGCCGCCCGGTCGGGGACGCCAGCGACGTGCTCGACTGGGTCTCCCAGTGGAACAGGGTCGGGCTCAGTGGGTAGTCGCGGTACATCGTCGTCGGTGAGTAGTCGGCCTCAGACTTGCGTAGCGTGATGAAGAACGCGTCGACGTCCGCGCCGTTCACCTGCGTGTGCAGGACCCCGGACTGGAAGTGCTTCGGCTTGCGGTCGAACCCGGCCCAGCCGAGACCGGCGAGGATCTCCTCGCGGGAGTAGCGAGCGTGCACGCGCAGCCCGGTCGGCCCGAGGTGGCCGGTGAGCTCGATCGTGGAGCGGCGGGTGCAGTCGTGGGCGATGTCGACGATCTGTCGCAGTTCGTCGCGGATCGCCGGCTCTCGACGCAGCGCCTCGAATCCGGCCTCGTAGGAGGCGAATCCACCGCCGTCGGGCCACAGCGAGAAGAAGAGCATCTGCGCGAGATGTCGCTCTGCCCCGCGTAGTTCGGAGTAGTCTGCGTCATCGAGCAGGAGGCGCTGGTAGGTCTGTGCGCGGTGAGTGTCGTCGACGTGCGTCAGGGCGCGCGCCCGCCGAGCCAGGGTTGCCTGCGTGTGTGAACCGTCGCCGGGAAGGAGCCCGGCGTCCTGGCGCAGCGTCGTCCACGACTTGGTCGCCCGCAGCACCTGTGGCAGGTCCACCCCGGCCTCGTCCAGGAAGGTGCGCAGGTCGTCGGTGGGGTGGGCCCGCAACTCGCTCGTCAGACGCGGCCAGTTCATCGCGAGGCGATCGCGAACGTTGCGGAGCACCTCGTCCTGGGTGACCCGGTCGAGGATGATCTGACATCCCGACGGCAGGAACGGGAACTGCTTCTCGATGTCGCGCACCAGTCCTCGACGGGTGACGCCCGTGAGCGCCCGGAAGCGCAGGTCCGCACGGAACTCTTTGCGGTGGTGGCCGACGAAGTCCAAGGCGGTGAGGACGGCCTTGCCCTCGGTGAGGCGAAGTCCCCGGCCGAGCTGCTGCAGGAACAGGGTCGGGCTCTCGGTGGGGCGCAGGAAGAGCACGGTGTCGACCTCGGGGATGTCGACGCCCTCGTTGAAGAGATCGGCGGTGACGATCGCACAGATGCGCCCCGCCCGCAGGTCGGCGACCGCCCGCTCACGTTCGGGCGTTGGCGTCTGCCCGGTGACGGTGACCGCCTCCAGACCCGCCTTGCGGCACACCCGGGCCATGAACTGCGCGTGCGCCACCCCAGCGCAGAACCCGAGCGCGCGCATCCTGTGCGGGTCGGTGACCTTGTCCTCCAGCTGACGCAGGACGAGGCGGGCGCGGGCGTCGTTGCCGGTGTAGAGCCGATCGAGCTCGGCATCTGCGTACCGGCCGGCGTTCCAGCCGATCCCGCTCAGATCGGTGCCGTCGGCGATGCCGAAGTAGTGGAAGGGGGACAACAGGTCGGCGGCGATCGCGTCCCAGACGCGAAGTTCCGCGGCGGTGCGGCCCTCGAAGTAGGCGCGGACGTCGGTCCCGTCGGAGCGTTCCGGTGTCGCGGTGAGGCCGAGTAGTTCGCGCGGCCGCAGGTGGTCCAGGATGCGTCGGTAGGTCGGGGCCTGCGCGTGGTGGAACTCGTCGATGACGACGATGTCGAAGGCGCCGGTCGGCATCTGCTGGATGTGTCCCGTCAGCGATTGGACGCTGGCGAAGACGTGCCGCCAGTTGCGGGGCACCTGGCCGCCGACGTACAACTCGCCGAAGGTGCCGTCGGTCAGGACCTCGCGGTAGGTGCGCAGGGACTGGTCCAGGATCTCCTTGCGATGGGCGACGAACAGGAGGCTGGGTCGATCAGCGGCGGCGCCACTGCCGGAACGTCCGTGCAGCGGGCCGCTGCGAGCGGCGAGGCGGCGGTAGTCCAGAGCTGCAATGACGGTCTTGCCCGTCCCGGTCGCCGCGACGACCAGGTTGCGGTGGCGATCGTGGACCACGCGCTCGGCCTCGAGGGATTCCAGGATCTGCTGCTGGTGCGGGTAGGGCCGCACGTCGAGGCCGGAGACGAGCAGGGGCGTCGGCGTGCCCGGGCCGTTCGCGGCCGCCAGGGCCCGCTCCAGGCGCTCGCGATCGGCCGGCTCGTCGGGGTCGTTATGCGCGTACTCATCAGATTGCCAGTACGCCTCGAAGGTGGCGCTGTACTTCTCCAGCTGCGACGGCGTGGCCTGGGCGGACAAGCGCACGTTCCACTCGGCGCCGTCCAGCAGGGCACTGACGGTGAGGTTGGACGAGCCCACATAGGCCGTGTCGAAGCCGGTGTTCCGGCGGAACAGCCAACCCTTGGCGTGCAGCCGGGTCCGGCGCGGGTCGTACTGGACGCGGATGTCGGCGCCGAAATCGCGAGCGAGGCGGTCGAGCGCCTTTATATCCGTGCCGCCGAGGTAGGTGGTCGTGATGACCCGCAGGGGCGCGCCGCGCTCGCGCAGGCGTCCGAGCTGTTCCTCCAGCGTGCGCATGCCGTGCCATTTGACGAAGGCGCAGATGAGCAGGACCTCATCGCTCGTGTCGAGCTCGGCTTTGATCTCGCTGCCCAGACCCGGGTCACCATGGGCGTTGGTGAGCAGCGCGACGTCGGCCAGCGGAGTGCTCGGGCGCACCCCGACGGGGTAGGCGGGTGGCAGCCCGGGAGCGGCCGGTCGGGTGAGAGACAGGAGGCGGCGCACGCCCTCCTGCGGGCACTCCTGCGGATCGTCGAGCAGGTCGAGCACGCGGCGCACGACGTCGAGGCGGCCGGCGGTGTCCTGATCGCCGGGCGCTCGCAGGCGGCGCAGAATCGTCCGTCCCAGGTGTGTGGCGAGCACGTCGGGCTGGTCGGCCTGGTCGACATCCGCGATAGCGCGCGTGAGTTCGGGCCGCTGCGCCAGCCTGCGCAGCAGAGCCAGCGTCACCACCGATTCGTGTAGGCCTTCGGCCAGAGGCACGTCGTCGCGGGTCACCCCACCACGGTCGCTGTCCCGGGCCGGCGCGGTCAATGGCTCTCCCTCCTGCTCCGGCCGCGCGCACGAACCCGTCGTCCACCAGGTGCTGGCGTCGCGGTGCGTATGGTTCGTGGTCCAGAGGATCGTGAGGGGGGCCAGTAGTGCTCGGATCGACCGCTCTGCTGGGCTTCTGCGTCGCGTTGGCGCCGATGGTGCTCACGCCGGGGGCGAGCTTCACCCTCGTCAGCGAGCGTGGGCTGAGCGGGGATCACCGCGGCGCGCTCGTAACGATCGTGGGCACCGGGGCAGGCATCCTCACCCATGCGGTGCTGGCTGGCCTGGGTTTAGCCGCGGTCGTGATGAGTTCAGCCCGGTTGTACGGCGCGATTCGGCTCCTTGGGGCGGTCTACCTGATCGTTCTGGGCCTGATGCTCCTGCGGCGGGGTATCTCGCCTGATCGCAGAGGGGAGCCGCCGACACCGAGCCCCGTCGACTGCTCCAGCGCAGGACGGGCGCACCCGATGTGGAGAACCCTGGTCAAGGCCTATGTCGCGAACGTGCTCAACGCGAAGGCAGCCACCGTGTATCTGACCCTTGCCCCGCAGTTCATGACCGCTCACGAAGTCGGCACGCTTGCCACTGTCCAGCTCGCGGCCGTTCATATCGTGTTCATGACAGTGTGGCTCGGGCTGTGGGCTGCGGGCTTGAAAGGGATCGGCCGGATCCTGGATCCTCGACGCTGGGCTCGGCGACTCGAACTGGTCGGCGGCGCGGTCCTGGTTGCGATGGGTCTGCGCACCGCCGCCGAGTGACACCGCCGCCGATTTACACGGCCTCAGTACCGCCAGCTCAGCTTGGTGGAAGACCTGGTGTTGTCATTGGCCCCCGGTGTAGCCGGCACCCCCGAGCGCACGGAACAGGAGAGATCCGGTCGCGACCGATACGGTCGGGGTGCCGCCCTTTCGTCAGGGTCGGTGAGCGGAGGAAACCACGAGATGTTCACGCGCTATGAGGAATTCGAGGTCGATCTCGGTGACGTCCGGATCGCCGGTCGATGCAGCTTCTTCGAGGAAGATGCCGGCGAGGGCGCCAATGCCCCAACGCGCCCGCCACTGCTACTCCTGCACGGGCACCCGCAGACCCACCTGATGCGGCACCGGATCGCCGACGACGTCACCGGACAGGCGCTGGACTGCGGGCACTACCTGCCGGAAGAGGCACCCGAGCAGGTCCTGGAACAGATCCGCGAGTTCCTGCTCCAGGGCTGAGGTGAACACGGTGGAAACGCCCTGGGGATCGGGCTACGACAGCGGCTTCCTGGGGATCGAACTGCCGGCCGCGACGCTCGACCCGAGTGTCGATGATGCGGTACGCCTCGACGGTAGGCCGTGGCTGGACTACCAGCACTTCTCGGTGATGCTGTCG
>JAUNUZ010000205.1 GCA_030537915.1 Micrococcales bacterium | reverse complement strand
AATGCCGCCACTTCGAATGTCGCGTCGACCTCACCGGCCACACCGTCGTCGCCCACCACACACGTCGCGGGCCCGGATCAGCCGGCACCGGCCTCTCCCTCGCCGGGCCTGCCGACCCCGACTGGCCGATCGGCAGCCCCGCTGCCGGCCTACCCCGACCGGCGCCCCGCGGGACCGCACGCCCCCCGGTGGAATTCCGGGGTTCGCATCGACGAGCTCACTTCCGACGCCGTCAAGCGCGCGGCACGCTTGGCTCGGTCGCGCGGGCGCGCCTTCGACGTCGTGTCAGCACGGCTGCCCGCGGCCTCATGGCGCGATGTGCAAAATCCCGGGCGCTCCCTGGGAGTCCTGCGCCAGCTGCCGGGGCGCAAAGTCGTCAGTGTCTCGCTGCTCCCGGACACGACCGGTGAGCTCACGGCCTGCAGCAAGGGCGACTACCGCGCCTACTGGGGTCGTTTCGCGCGCGCAGTTCGCGCGAACGACCTGGCGACCGCCATCATCGACCTGCGTCCCGACGCCCAGGGCCGTGCGCAGGCGGACCCGGCCGGCCACTCCTCCTGCTACCGGAGGGTCGTGGGGACGCTGCGGCAGACGCTGCCGGGCATCCGGACCCAATGGAGCACCGAGCGAGGGGCGTCCTGGGGCAGCGACGCTCTGAGGGCATGGCCAGGTGCCGCCTATGTCGACATCCTCGGGCTGGACAGCATCGATACCGGGGACGACTGGGGCCGCAGCGTCAACGGTCCCTTCGGGCTGACCTGGTGGTCGGACTTCGCAGCCGGGCAGCGTCGGCCCCTTGCGCTGGCGCGCTGGGGCGCCTTCCCCGGCTCCGCGGAGTCGGCGGCTAATACGCCCTACGTGCAGAACATGCACGATTGGATGGTCCGCACGGCCGGCCGCAAGCGCCTCGCCTACGAGACCTTCGTCCTCCCCCGCGATGCCGGGCAGGCGGTTGCCACCTATCGCACGCTCTTCGCGCCGTGACCGGCGAATTCGACCCGTACGGTGTGCCCGCTGCGCCGGTCGTCTCCATCGACTTCCACGTGGACGGGCAGGGCCGCGAACAGGCGCTCGTCGATTCGACCGCGGTGACGCCGCGCCCCGGGGAGTCTGCCCGGACCGCGGCACTGCGCCGGGTTTCCGAACTCATCGGCACGTTGGGCTCGACCGAGCGGCCCGGCGTCCCCGGCGCCCACGGGATCCGGGTGCGTCTCAACGGCCCCGACGTCCGCGGCTATGAGGCCATCATCGACCGGCAAGGACGACTCTTCGTGCCCGTCGGCAGCGCAACACCATCTCGCCGCCCCGAGCCCGGCTCGCTCGTCGCCGTCGCGCAGCAGGCCTTCGACCGGGCGCCGAAGAGCCGCAGCCACCGACAAGGTGTTGACGCGGTGCAGCCCAGCGAGCCCGAGGACGGTTGGAGCGCGACGTTCCTGGACGCGACGGACGCGGTGGATCGCGGCGCACGCCCCAGGCTCCCCGATCCACCGGAAGACCCCGAGACCACGGCTACCCCCAGAAGCCCTGGTGGCCCTGGGGGCTCGGCCCACGTGCCCGACACCACTGCGCGCCCGAACCTCGACGATCGCATCCTTGGCCTGCTCGGCTCGGTCCCCGCAGCGCCGAACGTCACCGACTCCAGCAGCAACCCGCCCCACCAGGCGACCAACGGTGGGGCTCCACGCGCCCCCGTCACAGGACGACCGATGCCGGCCCCGCGCCGCTTCTCGGTCCGTCCGGCGGTCATCGGGATCGCCATCGCGGCCCTGCTGGCCGCCGGTGGACTCGTCGCCATCGTCGCCGGGCTGCTCTCCTCCAGCGGCGGCTTGGGCTCACCGGGGCTCGCCTCAGCCTCCCCCGTGGTTCGGCCGTTTCCCGGGACGCCCCCGCCGGGTTTCAGCGCCGCGGCGCGATGGGTCAGTGAACCCGTCGAAACCGGGCGGATCATCGCTCTCGGAGACGAGATCGCCTACCTCACAGCCACGCGACGTCTCACGGTCGTCGACGCGATGACCGGGGCCAAGAAATGGTCCGCAACCCTGCCTGTCAGCGGCTCGACGACGCCGCTGGCACGCACGCGCATCGATGGCCAGGAGGTGCTCGCGACGCAGGTCGGTTCGACCCTGGCCTGGTGGCGGCTGGCGGACGGCCGCGATCCCGCCACGCTGGCGTTGCCGGAGGGGGCCCGGACGACCTTCCTGGGGGAGGCGCCGCTCGTCGGGATCGACCCCCACACCGTCGCCGTCGTCACCGGCGCCAAGCTACGGCGGGTCCAGGTGCCGGGCGGCGCATACGCATTCGCCGCGAACGCGCAAGGTCGCGTCACGGCCGCGTCGGGGCTCGGTTGGTGGCACTTGCGGCCAGGCAGCGCGCCCGGTCTCGCGCACCCCTGGGAGGACGCGGCCCCCGACGAGCAGGCCCCGCGGGCCACCCCGAGCGTCGTCGGCTACCTCGGCTCCTCCGTGCTCCTGCTCTATCCGCCGGATCGCAGCGGCCAACTCCATGTCGTGGTGCACACCGACCGCGCCGAAGACCTCCGGGCCAGCTTCCGCGGCCGGATCGCGCCCGTGCCCGGAGTCACGCAACCCTGGTGGCCCTCGCCTGCGCAGACCTGGGCAGTCCTGGGTCGCACGGTGGTCGACCTGCGCCGGGGCCGGGTCAGTGACCTCGGCGACTGGACGACGACGTGGATCACCCAGGACCACGCCTACGGCACTCTGTCAGGGCAGGCGACGCAGGCCGATTCGGCCGGCACCCGAGGAACGACGCCGCCCGACGCCACGATCCCCCAGGTCGTCACGAGCGCGGGCGCTGCCGTGCGGGCCCGCGGCCCCGAAGGGGAGTCGATCTACCTGCTACCGCCGGGCTGAACCGGGTCGCTCGACGGACCGTCCGCGTCGACGCGCACCATCGTCTCCCGGGCCGGCAACCACGCGGCGGCACCGACGAGCAGCACTATCGCAGTGACCCCGAAGGCGGACTCGAAGCCGAAGACGTCGGCCAAGCGCCCGGCAAGCACGGGACCGAGGATGGCACCGCTGTCGGTCGCCATCTGGAAGGCTGCCAGCACCTTGCCCCCGGAGCGGTCTTGCCCGATGATGTCCGCGACGGCCGCCTGCTGCGCCGGGTTGACGAAGCCCGCGCCCGCGCCGGCGACGACAGAGAGCACGAGGAAGGGCACGATCTCGTGGGCCCACCCAAGAGCGCCGGTACCGACGGCACTGATGACGAGCCCCAGGATGACAAGGCGGCGGCGCCCGTAACCATCGACGAGACGCCCCGAGATGGTCAGCGCCACAGCATTGCCCGCCGCAAACATGGTCAGCGCAATCCCCGCCCACGCCGGCCCGAGGCCCCCGGTCGCCGCGAAGAGCGGCACGAGCGGGACAAGCGCGACCCGCACTCCGAAGTTGGCCCAGCCGTTGGCGAAGCCTGCGACGAGCGCCGCGCGGTAGGCACTGTCATCCCACGCTTCACGGACGCTCAGCGGCTCCAGCGGCGCAACCCCCGGTTCAGCGCGCAGCGAGGCCCCGGACAGGAAGACAGCAACGACGCCGGCCGCGATAACCAGAGCGATCGCGTAGATGATGAACGGCACCCGATAGCCAAAGCCGGCCGTGAACCCGCCCAGGATCGGCCCCGCAATGCCGCCGATCAGAAAGGCGCTGGCGTAGGAGGCCGACACACGGCCCCGGATCGACGGCGGGGCTAGCCGGACGATGAGCCCCATCGCCGACACCGTGAACATCGTCGAGCCGATCCCGCCGAGGCCGCGGTAGGCGAGCAGCTGCCAATAGGAGTTCGCGAGCGCGCAGGCGCCGGTCGAGGCCGCCACGATCAGGAGCCCCGCGAGGTAGACCGGTCGCTCCCCCAGTCGCGTGATGAGCGCCCCGCCCGCGGGAGCGAAGACGAGGCGCATGAAAGCGAACGCGCTGACGATGACAGAGGCCGCGGCGACCCCGACGTCGAAGCTGCGCGCGTATTGCGGGAGAACGGGCGAGACGAGCCCGTAGCCGATAGCGATGACGAAAGCCGCCGCGATGAGCACGCGGATCTCGCGCGGTATCGCGGGCCGAGCTGGGGAGGTGGGATGGCTGGGCATAACCGGGCAAGTATCCCTGAATCCCTTCAGCGTGCACCGCCGCGGCCGATGGGGCGGACAAGCACTCATCCGACCCCTTCACGGAGAGACCATGCGACTGACATCGGCATACGGCGTCCAACCGACGCCTACCCAGCGGCCCGCCCAGGTGGAGCGACCGAAACAGGCAGCGGCGGTGGAATCGAGCACCCCTGCCAGCCGCCAGTTCTCGGTGCTCAACGACTTCCGCTACCTCACGGAGTCCGACAAAGACCTGCTTGGCCGGGCTACCGGAGACCGTATCGAGCCGGGGATCACCGACCGCACCGGCCCGGCGAGCGCCTTCGCCCAACAGTTGGCGCTGGACCGGCGCACCGGGGAGTTGGCCCCGCACCAGGAGGTCACTGCCGTCTACCTGCGCAATGCCGCCGCCGCGATCGACAGGGTGATCCAGGGCCGCCGCGACGCCACGAACCCCTACTCCGGCGACGTCATGGACCGCGCCGTGTCCTACCTGGAGGCAACCGGACGCGGCAGAGCCGACATCCGTCTCTGACCCCCAAGCGAATGCAGTTGCGCGCTGGATGGCCCGATATCGAGAGCAATGACCTGAGACGTCTCGAGAGACTCATGCCTCGGCGTTGCGGGCACCGGTATCCACGTCCGAGCCCGAGCGTCTGGTCCAGATTTTCCAGAGTCCGTAGAGGGCGACTAAGGCCCAGATGGCTTCCAAGATGAACAGGCCTGGGTTGAAAGGAGAGATTGCCGTGTACGTGAAGCCGATTGCGCCAAGAAAGTTCAAGGATTGATAGAGCGGAGAGACCGAGCTCAAGAATCCAAAATTGAGCGCACCAAAAGCCACTACGAAACAGATACCGGCGACGATGCCGATCGCATATGAATAAGCCATCTTCTACATCTCCTTTCGTGGAGCGGCTCGATCAGGCGGCCGTATCTGAGTCGACCTGTGCCTTTCGCCTACTGAACCAGATCTTGATGATCCCGTAGAGGCCGAGGAG
>JAUNUZ010000204.1 GCA_030537915.1 Micrococcales bacterium | reverse complement strand
TCCTGGTCGCTGCCGCCGATCACCTGATCACCCTGACTCCGGGTGCGGCCGCCGTGATCGCGGCGCGTTGGGGGCGCGAGGCGACCGTGCTGCCGCATCCTCATGTGGCGCCCAGGACGTGGGTCGAACGTCCCCGCCGAGAGGACTCGTCGTTCATCGTCGGGCTGCACGTCAAGAGCCTGCGCGCCAACATGGATCCGATCGCTGACCTGGACGCGATCGTCGAGGCGTTGGCGGCCTGCTCGGGGTCGAGGACGACATCGGGCTTGGAACCCGACGTGATCGTGCACCCAGCAGGACTCGGCCTCGGCCGGAGTTGGCCGACCAGGGCTGCACCGACGACGAGCGCCAGCGCCACGAGCACGACGGCGACCAGGGGCCGCACCCCGCGCCGGGCGACTCTCCTGGGGCGTCGACGCGGATCAGTTGTGGGCATGCAGCGCCGCGTTGAGCGCGATGCCCTCCCCAGAGCGCTGCCGTGCCTGGACCTGACCGGTCACCGAGTCGCGGATGAAGAGGAGCCCGTCCGTGCCGGACAGCTCGCGCGCCTTGACGACCCGGCCGTCCGGCAGCGTCACCTTGGTCCCTGCCGTGAGGTAGAGGCCCGCCTCGAGGACGCAGTCGTTCCCGAGCGCGATGCCCAGTCCCGACTCGGCGCCGAGCAGGCACCGCTTGCCGATCCGGACTCGCTGCGTGCCGCCTCCGGAGAGCGTGCCCATCGTCGAGGCACCCCCACCGACGTCGGAGCCGTCGTCGACGACGACACCCTGGGAGATGCGCCCCTCGACCATCGAGGTGCCCAGCGTGCCGGCATTGAAGTTGACGAAGCCCTCGTGCATGACGGTCGTGCCAGACGCGAGGTGGGCGCCCAGCCGGACCCGGTCTGCGTCGCCGATGCGCACCCCGGGGGGCACGACGTAGTCCGTCATCCGGGGGAATTTGTCGATCGAGTGGACCTGGACCGAACCGTCGATACGTAGCCGGGCGCGCGTCTGCTCGAAGTCCTGCGGGGCGCAGGGCCCGAAGTTCGTCCAGACGACGTTGGGCAGGGCAGCGAAGAGTCCGTCGAGATTGATCGAATTCGGAGTGACGAGACGGTGACTCAGCAGGTGCAGGCGTAGGTAGGCGTCGCGCGTGTCCACCGGAGTCGCATCGAGATCGATCGAGGTCAACTCGAGCGACAGTCGCACGCCCCGTCGGGGGTCGGTCACCTCCAGGCTCGCCAGCTCCACCGGCTTGCCATACGGATCGTCGGCGGGTGCACTCCCCAGGCACGGCTGCGGGTACCAAGTGTCGAGCACCGGCCCGGCGTCGGTCACGGTGGCCAGGCCCCATCCCCAGGCGGATCGAGTCGTCATGCCCCCTACCCTAAGCGGCCGACTACGGTTGGGGGATGCCCGCCTCGACTACGGACCGGCCCTGCCTCGATCTCGACCAGGACATCGTCACGTTGACCTCCGCCGTGTGCGACATCCCCTCCGTCAGCGGCACCGAGGCGCGTTTGGCGGATGCCGTTCAGACGGCGCTGAGCCGGCTGGATCACCTGGAGGTGACGCGGGTCGGCAACGTCGTCGTCGCGTGCACGCAGCAGGGTCGCGCCGAGCGGGTCGTGCTCGCGGGTCACCTTGACACGGTGCCCTTGACGGATCCGCCGAACCTGCCGACACGGACCCTGGGGGGAGCGGATGGGCAGCTGTGGGGACGCGGCACCGTGGATATGAAGGGCGGTGTCGCGGTCCAGCTCAAGCTCGCGCACGACCTGGCCGCTCCCAACCGCGACATCACCTACATCTTCTACGACAACGAGGAGATCGAAGCGAGCGCCAACGGCCTGGGCCACCTCGCCCGGAGCCACCCGGGGCTCCTGAGCGCGGACTTCGCCGTGCTGCTCGAGCCGACGAACGCCCAGATCGAGGGCGGCTGCAAGGGCACCCTGCGAGTCGAGATCCACCTCCGGGGCAAGGCGGCCCATTCCGGGCGGCCGTGGGCGGGCGACAACGCCGTGCACAAGGCGGCGTCGCCGCTGGCCCGGTTGGCCGACTACCAGGCCCGGGTCGTCGACGTCGACGGCCTGACCTACCACGAGGGGCTGTCCGCGGTCGGAATCCGCGGGGGAGTGGCTGGCAACGTCATCCCCGACCTGTGCGTCGTCACCGTGAACTACCGCTTCGCGCCGGATCGCAGCGCAGCGCAGGCCCTTGCCCACGTGCAGGAGGTCTTCGACGGCTACGACGTGCGGCTCACCGACAGCGCGGGCGGCGCCCGCCCGGGGCTTGATCTGCCCGCTGCCCGGGACTTCGTCCGTGAGGTTGCTGCGGACTCGGCGATGGCAGTCACAGCCAAGGAGGGCTGGACCGATGTCGCTCGCTTTGCCGACCTCGGCATCGCCGCCGTCAACTTCGGCCCGGGCGACCCGATGCTCGCCCACCACGACGAGGAACGGGTGCCCGTCGAGCAGCTGCGCGACGCAGAGGCCGCCCTGCGCCGCTGGCTGGCCTGAGGGCGCGGCGGTGGGGCCCCCCACCTGCGGTTACCGTGAAGAGGTGAACAGTTCCGGCTATCAGCGCGGCCCCGTGACCCTGCGGGGCCACCACGTCCCCTCGAAGACGAGCGACCAGCGGCTGCTCGACGACCGCGGCAGAGCCGACTGGTTGCACACCGACCCCTGGCGCATCATGCGCATCCAAGCCGAATTCGTCGAGGGTTTCGGGTCGATGGCCGAAATCGGCCCGGCGGTCTCGGTCTTCGGGTCGGCACGGGCGCTCGCGGGCCATCCCGACTACCGCACGGCGGAGCAGGTCGGTGGAGCGCTCGTCGAGGCGGGCTATGCGGTGATCACCGGCGGTGGACCGGGCGCGATGGAGGCGGCCAACAAGGGAGCAATCGAGACCGGTGGCACCTCCGTCGGGCTCGGCATCGAACTGCCCTTCGAGCAGGGACTCAACGCGTACGTCAATATCGGCGTCAACTTCCGCTACTTCTTCATCCGCAAGACGATGTTCGTCAAGTACTCGCAGGGGTTCATCGTCCTGCCTGGCGGGTTCGGGACCCTGGACGAGCTCTTCGAGGCTCTGACCCTCGTGCAGACCGGTAAGGTGACGCGCTTTCCCATCGTATTGATGGGCTCCGACTACTGGACCGGGCTGCTCGACTGGCTGCGGCGCAGTGCCCTGGAGCACGGAACGATTTCGGCGCACGACATCGACCTGATCGAGGTGACCGACGACGTCGGCGAGGCGGTCCAGATCATCCAGGGCGCCACCGACGAGCGCTCGACGCGCCGTCCCGAATAGCAGGGGCCGGCCCGGCGAGCGGCTGGGCGCTTGTCAGGCAGGCGTGGCACTATACGGCACGTGATCGTCGTCCTCACCGCCTCTCTCGCCGTGCTTGTCGGCCTCGTGGTCGCGCTCGTCCTGCTTCGGGGGGGACTAAGTATTCACATGGCGCCCGCGACCTCCTCGATGAGCGGCGGGCTGCCGGCCGGAGACGTCTCCAGCGCCGACCTCGACGAGGTGCGTTTCGACACGGTGCTGCGTGGCTATCGCATGAATCAGGTTGACGACGTCCTCGCACGGGTGCGCGTCGAACTGGCCTTGCGAGACGATGAGCTGCGTCAGCTCCGCTCGCGGTCGCCCGCCGGGCCGCTACGGATAGCCGGCGGCGCGCGCGGGTCCCTCACCTCGACGGCTACCCCTGCCGCGTTGGTGCCACCGACCCCGATCGACGACGAGGGTGCGCAGGGTGGCGACCTCGAAGATACCGGCCAGCGGTGGGATCCACATCGGTGGCAGCGCCCGCCTCAGCCGTCGGAATGGGACGAGCCAGGAGAGCACGGTGATCGGCGAGGTGAGACTTGGGGCGGCGGATCCGAGACGGATCGGTAGGGTGAGCGGGCGCCGCTGAGGCGGCGTCAGATAGAGGAGAAGGATGTCGACTGTGGCACGGCACTCGGGGGTGCGCACGATGCTTGGGGCAGACCCGGGACGCTCGGGATCGCACGCATGAGAGTCAACGCATGACGGCCGATGCTGCCTCCGAGGGGCGCTGGGGTGCCGACGTCCCGCCGGAGGGCTCCGGTTCCCGTGCGAGCGCTGCCGACGACGCGGGTGTAGGCGACGGCGTCTCGACCAAGGCCATCGATGCCCAGCGGCCCTGGTATCAGCGCCGGCTGCCGTTCTTCGCGGCCGTCCTAGGAATCTACTTCGCGGCCCGTCTCTTCTCGGGGATCGTCCTCTACGTCACCGGACTGCACCAGGTCGACGTCGTCTGGTTCGAGAACGAGACCGGCTACCTGCGGATGACCGTCCTGTGGGACTCATTCTGGTATCGCCAGATCGTGGAGGACGGGTATCCACGGATCCTGCCGACGGATCCCGACACCGGCCGGCTCTGGCAGAACCCGTGGGCGTTCTACCCGATATTTCCGATGATGACGCGCTACGTCATGGCGCTGACCGGGGCGGGCTTCGCGCTCGTGGGGTCGACGATCTCCCTCCTCCTCGGCGCGGTCTCCGCCGTCCTCATGGCGATCCTCCTTCGGGATAAGGTCGGCCCGCGGGTGACCCTGGCGGCCATTGCGGTCTGGGCGAGCATGATCACGTCCTCGATGCTGCAAGTCGCCTACACGGAGTCCCTTGCGATGACACTGCTGTGCGGTGTTCTCCTCGCGCTGACCCGGCGACGATGGTGGATCGCCGCCGGGATCGCGCTACTCACCGGGCTGAGTCGGCCGATCGCGATCCCGCTCGGCATCGTCGCGCTCGTCTCGGTCTACCTGCGCTGGCGGGAGCGGGAGGAGAAGACCATCCCGTGGCGCGAATACGCTGCGATGATCGGCGCGCTCGGCGCCTGCGGGGCATCCGGGCTCATCTGGCCGCTCATCGTCTGGTGGGGCACCGGAGACTTCAAGGGCTACACCAGGACGATGACCGCCTGGCGGGCCTACGACGAGATTCAGCCCTTCCTGCCCTGGTGGTACAGCGCCGGTAACTGGCTGGGTAGTCCGATCGCCGCTGTGGCAGGCCTCTCGGTGCTCGTCGTCTTCTCTTTCGCCATGACACTCGGGCCGTGGGCGCGCGCGCTCGGCCCGCAGTTGCGTACCTG
>JAUNUZ010000203.1 GCA_030537915.1 Micrococcales bacterium | reverse complement strand
GCTTCGTGCCTCGACCGCGGTCGTCCCCTCCAGGACGGTCTCGTAGACGGCGAGCACCTCGGCCCCGACGAATGCCCAGTCGAAGCGCCGTGCGCGCCACCGCCCCTCGCGCGCGAGGCGGGCACGCGCCACCGGGTCGCCCAGCAGTCCGACGAGGCGCTCCCCCAACGCGTCCGCGTCCCCGACGGGGAAGAGCAGCCCCGCGCGCCCGTCGTCGAGCACCGCGGCGAAGGCCGGCAGGTCCGAGGCGAGCACCGGGGCACCGGCTGCCATCGCCTCGACGAGCACGATGCCGAAGCTCTCGCCGCCGGTGTGCGGCGCCACGAAGATGTCGACCGACGCGAGCAGGTCAGCCTTGTCCTCCTCGCTGATGGGCCCCAGGAACTCACACGCCCGCGTCAGGTCCGGATCGAGCCGCGCGCGCGCGGCCTCGAGATCCCCGTAGCCGGCAATGTAGAGGCGCGTGCCGGGATGGGCAGCAAGAACCCGCGGCAGCGCCGCGAGGAGCACCGGCAGGCCCTTGCGCGGCTCATCGATCCGCCCGAGGAAGGCGAGGGTGGGTGCGCCGTCGGCAACCAGACCCCGCCAGCGCGGGCGCCCGCGCCCGGCCGCGAGCCGATCGACGAAGACCCCGTTGGGAATGACGACCGCGTCGCCACCGCCGTGCGTGATGACTGTCTGCCGCGCGGTCTGCGAGACGGCAATCCGGGCGTGGATCTTCTCCAGGCTCGAGCGGACCATTGGGTAAGCGGCCTGCATCGCCCGAGAGCGCTCGAGGCTGGAGTGAAAAGTCGCGACGATCGGCACCGTCGCGACCCACAGCGCGAGGATCGACACGCTTGGGGCGATCGGCTCGTGGATGTGGACGACGTCGAAGTTCCCCTCATCGAGCCACCGATTGACCCGGGCCGCCACCAGTGGGCCGAACGCCAGCCGCGCGACCGAGCCGTTGTAGCGGATCGGAATCGCCCGCCCGCAGCCCACGACATATGCCGGTAGCGGGGTGTCCTCATCGGCCGGCGCCAGGACGCTCACTTGGTGGCCGCGCGTCAGCAGACATTCGGCCAGGTCACGGACGTGGAATTGCACCCCGCCGGCGACGTCGAAGGAGTACGGACACACGATCCCGATGCGCACCCTCAGCTCGCGGACTGCAAGCGGCTCGACTCGAGCCGGCTCGGGTCGAGGTCCTCGACGAAGACTCGCTGCATCATGTGCCAGTCGGCGGTGTGCTCGGCGATTCCGGCGGCCAGGGCGTTCGCGCAAGCCTGGGTCATCGCCGCCGTCAGCGCACGGGCGTCCGCGGCATCGGCCTCGCCTGACGGGCGACCTTCGGGCACCGGGACAGCGGGGGCGAAGGTGATGACGAGCCGGTAGCCGCCGGGTCCGCGCGGGTGGCGCTCGTAGTGCATGGTCACGGGGTGCAGCGCGGCCCCGGTGGCCAGAGCCAACGCCGCCGGTCCGGCCGCCATCCGAGCCCGTCGCCCGACGAGGTCGACCTCGACGCCGGTCGCCGTGAGGTCCCGGTCTGCCAGCAGAGGGATGAGCGCGCCACCGGCGGTCGCGGCCGTGCGCAGGTTCTCGAAGGCGCTCGAGCCACCCGTCAGCGGCAGAATCCTCATCCCGAGAGTCTCGCGGAAGGCGACGAATTGCGCGAAGAGCTCCTCGGGCTCGAGGCGCTCGGTGACCGTCGTGACGGGCGCGAGTCCCCGGCTGGCCCAGGCCCCCGCGGTGTCCCAGTTCGCCAGGTGCCCGAGGAAGCAGACGACGGATCCCCCCGCGGCCAGGCGGGCCCGGACCGGCTCGTCTCCGACCGCCCGCACGCCGGCATCGATCCGCTCCGGGCTCAGTGTGGGCAACCGGAAGGCCTCACACCAATAGCGCAGGTAGGAGCGAACGCCCGCCCGCACCAGCGGTTCGAGCTGCGTCGCGCTCAGCTCGGGGCGCACCCGCGCGTAGTTGGATCGCAGCCGCGCGACGTCGGTCCCGCCGAGACGATAGGTGACGTCGGCGATCGCGTCGAACAGTCGGTAGGCCAGCGGCTCGGGCAGTCGGCACACGCCCGACCACGCGAGCCGGAAGCCCGCCACGGTGGCCCGTTTGCGCACTGCTTCGGTCGCGGCCCCCCGGCGCCACCACACCCGATGCGAGCGTGAAGGAGTCGGTTGTGCCGCGCGTCCATCCAGGTGCGGTGATGTCAGAGGCGCCGGGTTCTTTGCGGAGTTCATCGGCTCAGCGCGAAGCGGCCATCTCGCGCCGGACCGCCAGCATGCGCTGGGCGACGGTCACGGCGCTCGCGGCGGCGAGCAGCCACAGGATCACGGTGAAAACCATGTGTGGCCACCCGAAGAGGCCGACGAAGAAGGTCGCCAGCAGGACGACGACGAGCCGGTCGGCACGCTCGGCGATGCCGACGTTGGCCCCGACGAAGCCCAGCCCCTCAGCGCGGGCGCGGGCGTAGCTGGTGACGAAGCCGAAGACGAGGCATGCCAGCGCACCCCAGGCCGTCACGGCGCCATCGCTCTGGCGCGTGAAGTACAAGACGAGCCCGCCGAAGACGCACGCGTCACCGAAGCGGTCGAGCGTCGAGTCCAGGAAGGCGCCCCAGTTACTCGAACTCCCCGAGACCCGCGCCATCGTGCCGTCGAGCAGGTCGAAGACGACGAAGACGGCGATGGCGAGGGTGCCCCAAACGAATTGACCGTGGGAGTAGAAGAAGAGCGCGCAGAAGCAGGTCCCCACAGTCCCGATGATCGTGACCATGTCGGGGGTGAGCCCGATCCGAAGCAGGGCCCGGGCGATGGGCGTGATGAGGCGCGTGACGAACGCCCGAGCGAATTTGTTGAGCATGGTGTGGACCACCCTACTGATCGACCAACCGAGACCATGGGCCCGATCCGCCCGCCCTGCTGTGATGTGCGCCGAAATCTGGCGAGGCAGGCGGCTGACCACTTGTCGAGGCATCGCTGCGGGAGGCAGGGTTGAGTCATGGCCAGACAACCGAGCACGCCGACCCCTCGTCCCAGCGATGCCGACCACCTACGCAATGTCGTGCTGGTGGGGCCGAGCGGGTCGGGCAAGACCCGCCTCTTCGACCACATCGTGACGACGACGACCCCTGGTCAGCGACCCCCGAGCGGCACCAGCGAGCGCTCCACCGGGCTCGACGTCGCGTGCGTGCCCGTCGAGGACGTCGTGCTCAATCTCATCGACGCGCCGGGATACCCCGACTTCGTCGGCGATCTGCGAGCGGGTCTGCGTGCCGCCGATGCGGCGCTCTTCGTCGTGTCGTGCACCGACGGAGTCGACGCGGCGACGCGTGCGCTGTGGCATGAGTGCGCCCAGGTCGGCCTGCCGCGCGCAGTGGTACTGACCAAGCTCGATGCGCCGCGGGCCGACTATGCGGGCACGCTGGCGGATTGCCAGGCCCAATTCGGCGACGGCGTCCTACCGCTGGGGGTCCCGGTCGTCCTAGACGGGCGCCTGCAGCAGATCGTCGACCTGGTCCTGGGAGAGGTTCACGACTACACCGGTGACGGGCGCGTCGTGCGGCCGACCGATGAGGCGCACATCGCTGTGTTCGACGCGTATCACGCCACCCTCCTGGAGGGCATCATCACGGAGGCCGAGGACGACGCGCTGCTCGATCGCTATCTGGGCGGGCAGGAGGTGGGCTTCGAGGTCGTCGAAGCGGCACTCTTGGAGGCGGTCGGCCGCGGTAGCTTCCATCCCGTCATCCCCGTCTCGGTGGACACCGGCGCCGGGATCGACGTGCTCCTGCACCTCGTGCGGGCTGCCTTTCCCTCTCCGCGCCGTCGCCCGATGCCAACCGTCTTCACCGTTGCCGGCAAGGCCGCTGCCCCGCTGAGCGGCGACCCCCAGGGACCGCTCGCGGCCCAAGTCGTGCGGACCACGAGCGACCCCTACGTCGGCCATGTCGCCCTCGTCCGGGTGTTCTCCGGCACCCTGACCGCCGACACCACCGTGCATGTCTCGGGGCACCTGGGCAGCTTCGTCGGGCACGTCGTCGAGGGACACCCCGATCACGATGACGACGTGCGTGTCGGGCCGCTCTCTTCACCGCTGGGCTCGGAGCTGCGGCCCAAGGAGTCCGCGATGGCAGGCGACCTCGCCGTCGTCTCCAAACTGCCCGCCGCCCAGACCTCGGACAGCGTGAGCTCTCCAGAGAACCCGCTGGTCATCGAGCCGTGGGAGATGCCCGAGGCGCTCCTGCCGACCGCGATCTCGGCCGCCGGCCGGGCCGATGAGGACAAGCTGCCCACGGCGCTGCAGCGGGTCGCCGGCTCGGATCCCGCGCTGCGGGTCGAGCACAACGTCGAGACCGGGCAGATCGTCCTGTGGACGATAGGACCGGCGCACCTGGACCTGGTGCTGAGCCGGCTCCAGGAGGCCCACCACGTCGAGGTCACGGCGCAGGAGCTGCGGATCCCGATGCGCGAGACCTTCGCCGGGCCGGGCGCCGGTCACGGGCGGCACGTCAAGCAGAGTGGCGGCCACGGCCAGTTCGCGGTCTGTGACATCACCGTGGAGCCGCTCGAGCGGGGCACCGGCTTCGACTTCGTCGACAAGGTGGTCGGCGGCGCCGTGCCCCGGCAGTTCATCCCCAGCGTCGAGAAGGGCGTGCGCGCTCAACTCGAGAAGGGGACGGTCTCGGGCTACCCGCTCGTCGACGTGCGGGTGACGCTGCACGACGGCAAGGCGCACTCGGTCGACTCCAGCGACGCCGCCTTCCAGATGGCAGGCGCGCTCGCACTCAAGGAGGCCGCGGCCGGTGCGGCCATCACCCTGCTGGAGCCGATCGATGCCCTCGAGGTTCGCGTGGCCGAGGAGCACGTCGGAGCGGTGATGACCGATATGCAAGGTCGACGGGGTCGCATCCACGGCTCGGAGCCGGCTGACGAGCCCGGCTACTCGGTGATCCGAGGCGACGTGCCCCAGCTCGAGCTGACCCGGTACGCTATCGAGCTCCGCTCGCTGTCGCACGGTTCCGGCACGTTCACCCGGTCTTTCGTCGGCTATGAGGAGCTGCCCCAGCGGCTCGTCGATGAGCACCTCGACACGTCGCGCTCGGCCTGAGTGCCCT